>JBCBHI010000908.1:0-2683 GCA_038525885.1 Bacteroidota bacterium | reverse complement strand
CTGACCGCTCCGGAGACCGGGCTCATGGCCCGGCTGGAGAAAGGCCAGCATGTGGTAGCAGATCGCTACGTACTCAGCAGCCTTGCCTACCAGTCGCTCACCGCTCCGTTTGAGCTGGTTTGGGCCCTCAACCAGCCCTGCTTACAATTTCTTACTCCCGATCTCACCCTGTACTTGGACCTAACGCCGGAGCAAAGTATGGCCCGGATAGAAGCACGTGGGGGCGTGCTAGACAGTTTCGAGAGCTTAAAGAATCTGACCCAGATTCGGGAAAACTACCAAGCGGGAATGGAACGCATGCAAGGCCAAACCATCCACCGATTCTCGGCACACCAGACCATAGAGGCACTGAGTAAGGAAATTGGGGAGGCTGTCGAGGATGCACTCCATATTTGAAGCAAAGGGGGTATGGCTCTTGTTCGGAATCCCTAATACCGGAACAGAAATAGCTACGTATTCCATAAGGTCCATTTTTTATTCTCAGCGCTCACTTCTCGTCTCTGGATTCTTTACATTTCGGTATGTCTCGTTGGGAGAAATACTTGCCTATAGCCCTTTGCCTGTTGATGCCAGGGGCCAGCATCATCAATAACTTCAATGAGATGCAGGAACTTGGCTGGCAGGGAATCTTGACCCGCTGGGCCCTTTTCTCGGTTATTTTATGGGCTTTATGGAAGCTAAACGAACGGATAAGCCGGAAGCTTCAAGGCTCCCATAAATGGGTAACGGCCTTAGGTATCAACCTACTAATCATTCTCATCTTCGTTTCCTTCCAGCTTTGGCTTTTGCCTGACAGTGCTGCCCGGGATCGTAAATTCCCCATCATCTTTTTGACCGTCCGGCTCACCTTTGTGGTCATCATCTTCCTGGCCATCATTGAAAACTTTCGCGTACTGCGAGAGCGCGCTCGCCTGCGGGAAGAAAATCTTACCCTACTATCAGAGAACCTTAAAGCTCAATTTGATCAGCTCAAACAGCAGGTTAATCCTCATTTCCTATTCAATTCCTTGAGCACCTTACGCACCATGGTACGCAGCCAAGATGCACAGGCTGAAGAGTATGTTCTGAAGCTTGCTAATGTGTACCGGCAAATCCTTACCCAACGCCAATCCGACACTATTTCACTGGAGGAAGAACTTACCTTTCTGGAATCCTACTTGTACCTGCTCAAGCTGCGGCACGAAAATGCTTTGCAAATTGAGCAGTCACTGGCTCCCGCATCCCAAGGGTTTCAGCTGCCGGGCTTTGCCCTACAGCTATTGGTAGAAAATGCCCTAAAGCACAACATAGCCTCGGAATCGAGGCCACTCCACCTCCGCATTTTCCAACCGGACGAAGAGCACATTGCGGTAAGCAATACCTATCAGCCAAAGACCGTGAAGCCGGAGTCTTTCGGGGTAGGGCTGGCCAATCTCAAGGAGCGGTATCGCTTGCTAGGTCTGGAAGATGGCGTGCTGGTGCAGCCTACGGAAACAGAGTACACGGTCACGTTAGCCCTTTTGAAACCATGAACATCCTGATCATAGAAGACGAAAGGCGCACCGCTCAGCTGCTACAGGAAATGATAGAGGCTCATCCTGAGCACCTGGTGGTGCAGACCTGCGATAGTGTGGAAACCTCGGTAGCCTACCTGAAACGTAACCAAAGCAAGCTAGAACTCATATTCATGGACATCCAGCTGGCAGACGGGGACAGCTTCCAGATCTTCGATCAGGTAGAGATTACCACCCCCGTTGTTTTCTGCACGGCCTATGACCAGTACATGCTACAGGCTTTCCAAACCAACGGTATTGCCTACCTGCTGAAACCCTTCGAGGAAAAGGACATCGCTCAGGCCTTTGCTAAGGTAGCCCAGCTCCGCGATCAGTTGGCCGGGCCCTCCGTAGGTCAGGTCATCAAGGATACGTTGCAACCGCAAGAGTCCGCCAGGCAGCACTCCTTTCTGGTGCGGTACCGGGAGAAAATGTATCCCCTGTCCGTGTCAGACATCGCCTTTGGCTGGCTGGATCAAGAGGTGCTGTACGTCTATAATTTTTCCGGCGAACGCCACATTCTGCTAAAGAAGATGGACGAATTTCAAGAGGCCCTACCGGATACGGACTTCTACCGGATCAACCGGCAAATGGTGGTCCACCGCAAGGCCATCAAAGAAATTGAGCCCTACTACCACCGGAAAGTGGTGGTCACCCTCACCTTCCCCATACCCGAAAAGGCCGTGGTCAGTCGGCTCAAGGTCACGCCCTTTCTCGATTGGGTGGAGCGCACTTGACCTCGGGAATTAGTTGACGATTTTTTGGTAAGTGTTCTCGAAATCGTCAATTATGACAAAAGCCTGACCCTCGGTCTTGAGTTCAAAATCCTCCTGCAGTATCTCGGTTTCAAATCGCCATCCCTCTGGCAAGGACAGCTTAGTTCCTAGATTCTCCAATTCCTCTAGGGTCTGATCTGGAGCTATCATCCTACTGTAGGATTGCATGATATATGCCTCTCCCAATTCGTTCACAAGCTTATATACCCGGTTCCCTTCGTGAAACTCAAAGGTGTTCCAACGAGCCACTTCTTCCTCTGTATATGGGGTTTCAATGAGCTCTCCACGGATCTGCGCTGCCAACTTCATTTGTATACCGCCAAAGTCAGCCACTTTGCTGTATTGGATATCATCATCACTGTACACTCTGTTGAC
>JBCBHI010000907.1:0-2683 GCA_038525885.1 Bacteroidota bacterium | reverse complement strand
GGGGCTTGCAAAGCATCTTCTACTATCAGGCTGCCTGTGGCTTTAATATTCCCCTCTACCTCTAACCTTTCACTGGGTGCATGGGTACCGATACCCACGTTCCCTTCATGGTTAATCCGCATGCGTTCTGCATAGCCATAAGGGGCCTCATTTTCAGTTTGAAAGGCCGTTTTAAACAATAAGGCGCCCTTGGCTACGGTATCCGAATTGTCCGTTCGTTGGTCCAGACCATCGATACGGGCTACCCGGTAGTTGGTGCGAAATTCTAGCGCGGGTCCATACTGATTGCCTGTATTTCCAGCTTTATGATGTAAGTCCTGAATCTGAATATGGCTTTCCTTGTTTATGTCGGCATCTACCCGCACGCTGAAAGGAGCAAACAGGTTGGGGCTTTTCCCTATGGCCACCTGCATATTGCCCGTGCTGACCGCCTCTCCCATGGTAGTTCGGCCTGCTATATCCAGTTGGTTTTGGATGGTATACTTCGCCGTAATGGTCGTATCCTCGTTTTTGAGCAGGGCATCCTCATTGGCACCGATGGGCATGGCATCCCCTCCGGCACCACGTACCATCCATTGGCCATTCGTTCCATGGGTATCGTCCCAAACGATGTAGGGATTGTTTCCGCCCCGGTCCACTTCCAGCCCGTAGTGGTTGGCGGGTACTTCTGAGGTGCTGCCCTGATCGTTGACCCGCAGGGCCTTGCGTTTGAACAATGCCTTTACAAACCGGCCCCAGGATGCCTGGATGGTTTTGCTGTTGAGTGTCTGCCAAAAAAGGAGTTTGTCTTCCTCCTGTACCTCCTCGTTAGTCGGCAGTTGTGGTATCTGATCTATGCGTTTCGTTGACATGGGATTGCAATAAGTTGGTGTTGAGAAACACCGGGGCCCGCCAGGCCCCGGTGGCTAGGTTTAGATAGAGAAGTCTACCAGTAGGTAGATATCCTCTACAGTAGCGGCAGATAGAACGCCTACGCCGGTGCCTAGGGCGATGTTCCAAGTGGTATCCACGTCGCCTGCTTCAGCGTCTGAGAAGGTGATATCTAGCCCAGAGCTGGTACTGCTCGTACTTGGTAGGGTGGCAATCGGGTTCTTAGAGGCCTTACCCACCAAGCTAATTGCGGCATCAGGTTCGTTCTCCAAGCGCACCATCAATTTCCAGTTCGCCCCGGATAACTTTCTCTGAGCGAGGAAGAAAGGAAAGTGTTTCTTGGAAAGCGATATACTGGCATCCCTTCGCGTATCGGAGGCTTGTCCTTCTACCAAGGCGTAGTAAGCCTCGGGGAAGAGCTGTTTCAGGCTAATGGCCTGTACCATGGCCGAGTTCGGCGTACCCGCCAGGTTGTCTACCAGTTGATTGAATTGACTGGTGAGTTGCCCCTTTACATCACTTTGGAACCCTCCTTGCCCGCTCCGAGCACAATACCGGATGTGGAGTACCACATCGGAGATGGAGTCAAAGTCGAAGGTGCGTAGGTCACTGATTCCTCCTTGCAGGGAAAGATTCCAAGTGCCCGCTGCTCCGGCTCCTTCGAAGGGCAGGTAGCGTTCGTCCCGGAAGTTGAGCTCGAATACTCCGCTATCCTGCTGCCCGGTGCTGGTCGCCATGGATTTTACCACCGCTTCCTGATTGACTAGTGGCTCATTGATATCGTCCTTGGGACGATATTGAGCATTGGAATACTTGAGATCAGCACTGATGGAGGTGTAAGGGCCGGAGATACAGGGTACGCTTACACTCACCGATTTGATGCGGCGCAGGTAGTGCCCTGGGTGATCCAGATCGTAGAGTATCTCAGGAATCTCAAAGGTGGCCTGGCCCGTGGCGCGTAAGCGAATGAGCTCCTCAGGGTTCAGCATTTTTAGCGAAACGTGCTTCACTAGCTCATGCTCCCGCTCGTTGGATTCTATATACGTCTGATCCAGCAAGCAAAGCTCACGCATGAGCCGTTCTCCGGCTAGCAAGCCGTTCACGCGGGTGTCCCAATGCCCGTAGGTAATCACCTTGGTGTTGTCCTGAGTCTTGGGTAGCTCATAGCGTAAGGCCCGCTCTGCCTGATGTGCAAAGGCATAAGCTTGGTCATAGGCACTGCGATAAAGGCCGGAAACAATGGTCAGCAGTTCGCTGTACAGGTTGTATTTGGAGAATTTGGTCTCTAGAAATTGCAATTCCTCGTCGGCCTGAGTGATTTGCAAATCGTGCGTAGTCAGGTCATTCTGAGCCATGGCCAGGCGCACTTCGGCACCCGCTATCTGCTGATCTATTTGCACTAACTCCCTTTCGGCTTGGGCCGCTTGGAAGTCCCACTCCTCTTGCCGACGGTCATAACCGGCCATCATGCCCGCTTCATTGGCTTTATAGCTTTCTACCGTTGCTAAGGTATTTAAGGTAGAGCTTAGGAAATTAGCTGCCATGCCTAGCTCTTGCCCCCCTATAGCAGAGGTGACATATGGGCCTACACTTGCAACACCGATTTCAAATTTTGGAATTAAACTCAATGCATTGGCCAATAAGGTTATTCCTTGATTACCCAAAGTCAGTAAATGAGCCGCTTCCAGTTTATCCTGCTGCTCCGTTTCCCGCAGGTTCATATACTCCCGGTTGGCGTAGAACTGCGGACCATCACCGAGCACCGTCAGCAGTTCTACGCCAACCGGGAGTATATGAACCTGCGGGAAACGGA
>JBCBHI010000906.1:0-2684 GCA_038525885.1 Bacteroidota bacterium | reverse complement strand
GAAAGCCGCAGCCCGGGCGGGCGATACCGCCGAAACTTGCGACGAAATGAAAGCACCGGGCACCGTAGTAGCCGTGGGCACAGTAATGATAGGATAGCACGATGGCAGATATTTCACTCAAACGAAAAACCCTACGCACGGTAGCTTCCAGCCGGGACGGTATAGACCTGGGTGGTTTCCGGGGAGATATTTCGCTGCGCGACGGTCTGGAAAACATTGCGCAGGCCATCCAAAACCGGCTTTTTACCCGCAAGGGGGAGATGACCAAGCTGGGTCACCCCCATTACGGATCAGAGCTATACAAACTGATTGGCGAACCCAATAGCTGGAAAACCAAGGCCCGAGCAGAACTCTACATTCGGGAAGCCCTCAAGCAGGAGCAACGAGTAGAGGAAATTATTGACATCTTCTTCCCAGAAGGCACTACGCTGGAGGATAAGATGATCCTCGCCATTGTACTCACGGTGAAGGTGCACCAAGAGGACGAACTGCTTCAAATGGAACTGAACCTAAACCTGGTATAACGCGGCTATGATCTATCAGAAAAAAGACTATCAGGCCCTGTACGAGGCCATGGCCGAAGACCTGAAGGCGCGTTTGCCCGAAATGACGGACTTCGAACCGGGTAGTGTGGTCCGTTCCTTGCTAGAAACCATCGCCTTCGAACAGTCCGTATTCTACGAGCAACTAGACTACGTTTACAACGCCTCCTTCGTCAATACCGCCGCTAGTGTCAACCTAGAAAAGGTAGTAGCAATTCTGGACGTAAAGCGCAACGAGCCTGATTTTACTACTGGCGTGGTCACCTTTACCAAAGAGGCCGATGCCGAAGGCGAGGTGATTATCCCCATTGGCACCCTGGTAGTCACCGAGGACAATCCAGACGAAGACCCCGTCCGTAAGGCCTTCTTGACCATAGAGGAAGGCCGCATGGGCGAAGGGATCAACACCGTAGAGGTAAAGGTGCAGGCAGAAATACGCGGCCCGAAAATGGCCACCAAACTCAATACCGTGGTGGTCATGCCCAGGCCCATTTCTGGGGTGGAATCGGTCACTAACACCAAGGACATCCGGTTTTTGGGGCGGGACCGCGAAACCGATGAGGAACTACGGAGCCGGGCAAAAAACACCTTACTGGCCGCCGGACGGGCCTCCAACACATCTATCGAGCAAGCTCTTCTGGCCATGCCCAATATCCTGGATGTGAAAATCCTGGAGAACGAAGAACGGCCCGGGGTGATAGAGGTATACGTAGACGGCCTCACGCAGGACAACAGCAAAACCCTGGCTACCCGGCTAGATGAAGTTAGAGCCGCAGGCATCTACGCCCGGCTGAAGCCAGCAGACCGGGTAAAGGTAATGGCCGTAGTGAAGCTACAACCGCACGAGAGCGTCATCAGCGACGAACTGGTAGCTCTGGAGCAGCAAGTAACCGAGGCCGTGGTAAGCTACATCCGCGACCGCAAAATGGGGGAACCCCTTAGCCTCACCCGCCTTACTTCCGAAATGCTAAACGTGAAGGGCGTACAGGATGTGGAACGAATGCAGATTGTGCTGCAACCGCGCGAGGTGCGCCAGGACGGGAAACTGATCATCACCGACGTGGTGGGGGTTGAGAATCCTGAAGAACAGGAGGTCACCTTTTTGCTAGGGAAGAATGCCAAGGGAGAGAGGGTATATCAGGTTCCCAGCGATCCCAAAAACATCCGCAATCTTTCCAAGCCGGAAGTAAGCCGCTTTGTGCCCACCGACTTGCGCATCGTGGCTGAAATGAAGCCCCTGCCCATTCAGTTTCATATCAAGGTAAAATACCCCAACGCCCAAAGTTTGGGGACCATCCAGGGCAAAATCAACGCTGCCCTGGCAGGCAAGGATTTCACTGCCGAGGAATTTACGGCCGAAAATGAATTGGGCCTTAGCAAAACGGTACTGGATAAGTACCTGAAAACCGTCAACGCCTATTTTGCACAGGTTAGCCAGAACCTAGCGGATAGTTTGCAAAGCCTCCGGGTAGACCCCATGGGAGACGCCTACGCGGAGTTCCTGAGCTGGATGCGCAGCACCTCGGGGCTATCGGGCGAGCAGGCCGAGCCCTACGAGTCCGGAGAATACGCCATGGACGAGGCCCAGGTGAAAACCAAGTACTACGCTCTGGCCGAGGATAAGTCCTCCGACAAACCCGCCGATAAAAAGAATAAGATGAACCGCCCCGTGCGGGAGGCCCTGCAAAGCATACTGGAAGCACACGCCAATCAGGCCCTGGCGGGCTTCCCAGAAAGTGACTTTGCGGCCAATCTGCTGGCCGATGCCACTGTGGACCTACGCGCCAAGTTAGATACCCTCAAACGGGAGATTATCAGCTTGAATCAGAACATTGCCAATCACCAACTCAAGATTGTAAACAAGCCCAACGACGCTAAGGTGAGTACTTGGGAAACCACGGTGACCAATGCGCAAAAAGACCTGGTGAAGAAACAGAAGTCTCAGGATGACCTGCAAAGCAAAATAAGCAACATCACCAACGGCCTCAAAAACCTGATGGCCGCCTGGAGTAAAGCCGTGCAGCAGCGATTTCTGGATCTGGTGACGGACAAGAACCTCAACACCTTTACCCAAGGCATCTCCAAAATCACCGATTTTGACCTTTCGTTGCGGCTCCGCACCACCAACTTTGAAAACAGGGA
>JBCBHI010000905.1:0-2686 GCA_038525885.1 Bacteroidota bacterium | reverse complement strand
GTTACCGGATACGGTGCCCCTGAGGAGGCGCAAAGGGGACAGAGAGTTTTGTTAAGATTTGAGATTAGGAGAGGGCCATAGTTGGACTAAGCTAAAAAACCACACCCGTGGTGGTGGGTGTACTAGCGCAGTGATAGGAACCACTAGTACTGCTCAACCGGGAGAAATTTCTGTGGGGAATTTCTCTAGGAATTTTCTGTAGGTCGGGAAGCATGCTTCCCGACCTACAGAAAATTATCAACCCTCTAAAATGAAAATCCCTTCCTTCTCGCCTACTCATTTACAGCACTTTGTGCATTCAGTGGTAAGACGACTTAGAGTCGTCCCACCACGAGACCATCGCCTCCGTTTGTGTGAGGCGCGCGGCATTAGGTCTACTCCCCATTGGTTGGCATCTGGCTTTTTTGGTAGGCCTTCGGGGTCATGCCCTCCTGCTTTTTGAAAGCGGTATTGAATACGGTTTTGGAATTGAAACCGCTCTCAAAGGCCAGGCCTACCAAGGAAATATGCCCGTTGGTGGGGTCAACCACTAGCTGCTTGAAATACTCAATCCGGTGGCGATTGATGAACTCATTGAAGTTTTGTTTCAGGTGTTCGTTCAACAGCCAGGAGAGCTGATTGGGATGTATTTCCACCTGATGCGCCAGCGATCGTAAGGAGAGAGTCGGGTCCAAATAGGGCTTTTCCTGCTCTACGTAGGCGGCCAACTTCACGGCATAAGCTTGAGCTTTGGTGGCCTCTAGCCCTATGGCCTTGGTTTTGCTGGGTTTGGGACTGGCAGACTCCAGCGCATACAGGCGCTGATGATACGTGGCGTACCAACCATGGTCCCTCAAGGGTGCTGCCAAGGGGTCGCTAAAGTTGAGCAGCAAAACGGAGGATTTCTCCGAAAAGGCTTTGTCTAATACCGCGAAAGCGGCATCCCACTCGGCAAGAGCTACCAGCACCAAGAACAAATAGGCATGCGCGTGATGGGCCTCTGGGGCCTCTCCTCGCTGGGTCAGTTCGGCAAGGCCCGACGGTGGGGTGGCGTGCTGCCGGGCGTGTAATAGACACTCCATACCCAAGCGCTCGTCAGGGGTCATCAGTTCGGTGGGTATCCCGGCCAAAAGCTCACTTGCGGCCTCCCACTGGTCCGTCATCAGTAGTACATACAGGGAGGTAATGAGGGAGGGTACGTTTTTCGGGTTGGCCTCTAGCAGCTCACCCAAAATAGCCTGGGAGGCGGAGTAGTCGTCTATGCGGTAGTGATAGTAGGCCTCATAAAACCGCGTTTCGGGGTTTAGCGGGTCCATGGACTTGGCATACTGCACGTGTTGGTGAGCCTGCGGCAACTCACCCATGAGTATATACAGAAATGCCAAAAACTGCTGTGCTTCCGGGTAGTTGGGCTTGGCCGCCAGGGCCCGTTGTCCGTAGTGCAGGGCCTTACTAAAATCCGCCTGAGTGAAGAAAGCATCGTTAGCCAGCAGGTAGTTTAGCCCCGCATGCTCGGCATCCAAGGCCTGGGCAAGCCGTATATGCTCCTGGGCCTTCTGCCAGGCCTGCTCACGTGGGGCAAAGCCCGCCACGGCCAAAAAGCTATAGCTATCCGCCATACCCAGGTGCGCTTCAATCAGCTGGGGGTCTAGCGCCAGGGCTTGCTCGTACTGACCCACCGCCCGGTTGGCGGCTGCCGGGTTCCACTGGTGAAACCAATACTGGCCTTCCAAATACCGTTCGTACGCCCCCAGGCTGCTCGTTTTGGCGGGTACCAGGCGGTCGGCTACTTCCAGATGTCCTCCCTGCTCCCGTAGCTTATCGGCAATGAGCCGACTGATCTCGTCCTGGGTATCAAAGATATTGTCCAGCTTGCGGTCCCAGGTTTCGGACCAAAAGTGAGAGTCGTCCGCCACGTTGATCAACTGCGCCGTAATACGCACCTGCTTGGCCTGAAACCGTACGCTACCTTCCAGCACTACCTGTACCTGAAGCTGCTCGGCAATTTCTGCCAAGGGGCCTTCGTAGTTTTTGAAGCAGAAACTAGAGGTGCGCGAGATTACCCTCAACTGCTCAATACCCGCCAGGGCATTGATAATTTCCTCCGTGATACCGTCACAAAAATACTCGTTAGCCCCCTCCGCACTGCGGTTGACGAAGGGCAACACGGCCAGGGAAAGTTTAGCGGAGTCTATGGTATTCACAGGGGTTCAGGTAGTAGAAATGGGCAACCTAGAGAGTGGTTATCGCCTTTATTTAGGGTTATTGTTTTCCATGGTATTCTTGAAGGATGCCAAGGCCTCCGATATCTCTTGCATCGAATCCATCGCCTGGGCCAAATGCTCATTGTACCGATTGGTGGTTTTCATATGTTGATGCTTGTCCTTCAAATCCAGTTCATATACAGCATTAATCGCAGAAAGACTCTTACTTACACTTTGTGTCACGGCCCTCATTTCTTTGGTATCCTTTAGCAATAGCCGGTATTCATGATTCATGGCCGCCAGGTTTTCCACCAGCTCCTTTTTCTGGGCCACTATTTCATCGTCCACTTCTTGAGTTTCTTCCTCCAGGCCTTCTGGAAAGGCCTCCCGGATACCCTCTAGCTTTGCTTCATAATCTCCCCAAAAGGCATTGAACTGTTTCTCAATGAGATGGTCTTTAGTTTTGGTTTTCAATTCATTGATGAATTTCACAATCTCAAAGG
>JBCBHI010000904.1:0-2687 GCA_038525885.1 Bacteroidota bacterium | reverse complement strand
ATTTCAGGAAGTAGCTTCCTATTACGCTGATGTCCTGGCTTTCGTTGATCAGAACCGCGCCCAACTCTACTCCGCCTATCTGGAAGGGATGCATGGACTGATGCATTTGCATTTGGGCGGTTTGGACATCGCTCACGCTGGTAGTGTATCCTCCGCCTTGGCCGTGCAAGGCTCCTTGCAAATCAATGTATTGTAGGTTCCCCTCCGTAATGGCTACCAGGGTGTTGTCGCCCAGGTCAAACATCATGGTAGAATGAAAATCATCGGTGAACCCGGCGGTAAGTACGGGAATGCGTTTGCGCTTCCAGAGCTCCAAAGGGACCGAAGAGAACTGCGCTTTGAGTTCACTAGGTAGCCGAGGACTAATCTGTACGGTATGATCGGTGAGGTACCAGTCGAACTCCCGGATGACGGAGCCCCCTATGATGCCGCTGATTCCAGCGCATTGGAATCGCTCGTACAGTGGATCTGCCGAGGGTACGTAAATGAACTCCGCCTTTTTGAGGGCTTGGCCCAATAGCTGGATGTCAATCTTTGCCTTGGCGGTTGCGTATTCCTTTTGGTGGGTGCCATCCGTGACCATATGTTGGATGGAGACCGTCCGGTAGGTCTCATGCACGGGGGTGTAGAGGTAGTTTCGTTCCGAACCTGTATCCAGGATGAAATTCCTCGCCTCCGTTTCCCCGGCCAGAGTCACCGAAATGATCTTCTTGCCCTGCCAGTCCTCCAGAGGGAATTGCTGTTGGGTTGCTGTACCGCGGGCAGGGAAGAGGCCAAACCCGGTGCATAGGGCCAAACACAATAAACGAAGCCGAATGATTTCTTTCATAGTACTACCTCCCATGCTAGGTAAAAATAAAGGGCAGAAACTAATGATTAGCCCTGCCCCTGGTAAAATACCGTGTATGGCAGATTAGTAGCGGAATACTACACGCTTGATATTGCCATCATTGTCATATACCTCCTTAATGTCCCATTTGCCATCGCCGTCTACGTCGGTCTTTACTACGGTGCGACCGCCTAATAAAGCTTGTCTTTGGGCAGGGGCAAGGGCATAGTTTTCAAAGTTTTTCATGGTATGTTATGTTTTAGTTTTAACCAAAACTATTCTTTCAGACGGAAATTAACTTTCCGTCAAATTCTTTAATTCATATTTCTTGTCAATCCGATTGTATTCAATCGAATGACCTAGGCCTCTCAAATCATTGATCATTTTTCTGATTGTTTTTTCACTACACTGAAAGGTGTCAATCAGATCATGCGGGGAATTTACCCTTCCTTTTTGGATCATTTCAAGCAGGTAATCCAGCCGTTTTATGTACGTAACTCGGTCCATAGGCTGATTTTGATAGGTTGTTGATAAAAAGCATGAAGCTGTAAAAGATGCCAGGACAGACAGCAAATAATTAAATGTCACTCAATTAAATTTACACGTAAAAATGCATTTTACAAAATTAGAATCGGGTCTGTAGCGATTTAAGTTCATTGAAATAATATAAAATTATAATAAAGCATTATGGCTTTTATATTGAAGAATAAACTAGACAGATGGCAAGCCTCTGTCTAGTTTATTCAAGTTTTACTCTTGCTTTAAGGACTCGACAGGATTGGCCCGTAGAGCTTTTAGGATATGATAACTGGTGACGGCCAGGCTTACCCCGATGATCCAAACTATGGCCATAAGGTATATGCTACTGCCCAGAGTAACCCGGTAACTAAAGTCTTGCAACCATACCTGTATCCACCAGCCTGCTAAAGGCAAACCCACAGCCAAAGCAATGAGGGCGGTATAGCGATAGGATTTAAAGAGGTTTTGGAGCAGATGCCGCGCCCTCGCGCCTAGCACTTTGCGGATACCCAACTCCCGGGTGCGTTGATGGACCTGCAAGGAGAACAACGCAAACAGGCCCATGCCACACAGCAATAAGGCCACCATGGAGAAGAACCGGAAAAGCACGGAGAGCCTTTGCTCTTGCTGATACAAAGCCCCTATGAACTGGTAGAAGTAGGAGAGGGTGTAGGGCGTATCTGGGAAGTGGGTACGGAAGGTGCTTTCCAACAAGGGAGTTGCTGCCAGGGGAGCCTTGACCAGTAGCGTGCTTGCATAGCTAACGTCGTATAGAAATACAACCGGTTCTATGGGGTTGTGGAGTGATTGGTGGTGAAAATCCTTGACCACCCCCACTACCTCGCGCCAGTCGCCGTAGCAGTTGATTTGTTGCCCCAGGGGTGACTCCCAGCCCAGCGCCTTGGCCAGAGCCTCGTTGATGAGGACTGCTCCATTGCGGTCGCTTATTCGGTCCGGATCGAAATTTCTTCCCTCTGCCAGAGGTATGCTGAGCGTCGGGAGGTACTGGTCGTCGATGGCGTAGATGTTATACACCTTCTCGATGATTCCACCCTCACTTTTTATCTCAAATAGCTCTTTCCCATTGTCCTCTCCGGGCAAGGCACCGCCCCCTGCCAGGGCTACTTGGGAGATGATAGCGGTACTGGCTAGTTGGTCACGGAGTTCCCCAATCCGGGAATGCGTTTCTTCTTCTCCCTCCGGTAGGCTCACCAGCATGATTTGCTCCTGAGCAAAGCCCATGTCCTTTTGTCGCATATAGTCTAGCTGACGGCCCATACCTAGGGTGATTACCAGCAGGATTACTGCCAGCGTGTACTGGAAACCCAACAACAGATGC
>JBCBHI010000903.1:0-2701 GCA_038525885.1 Bacteroidota bacterium | reverse complement strand
TCGATAATTGGATGAGCATCATTTGCTAGGTCAAAAACCAGGCGAGGGGGCTGTGAAGCACGTAAAAACTCAGCGATCAATTTGGCGTCCTGATAGAGCGAGGATTGAGCAATAAGTCCTGTGGAGGTAAATCCCAATAACAGGACAAATAGGGCACAGTAGCCTGCCTGATAGCGGTGATACATGAATACGGGGTTTTGAGTATAATTTCAATAAAGCATGGGACCGGCTTTTTATTGAACTTAAATACATAAGCATTCATTATGCATTTCATCAAAAATCAACATGAAAACTTATGAAAAATCAGCCACACCTTTGCGCCTGCCAAATGAAATCAATAATGACGGAGCACAGCAACCACCGTCCAAGAGAGGAGTGGCGTACCGAGGAGTACCCTAATAAGCAGGCCCAATCTAAAGCCGCATCATTTTCTCACTTGAAACTGCAGATTGTATACATACTCCTGCACATTGTATAAGTAGGCCAGCTAGTTTGGGGCGTAGCTTTGTTGAAAAACAAGCAAATGCCTGGTAAATGGTGCTTCAGAATTGGTTTACTTGTCCTTGCTACTTTACTCATTGGTCAGTTTATGCTGGGTGCCAATGCTCAGGTAATCAACGACGATCCCTTATGCATCACAACCTACTCCAAGCAATTTGTAAACGTACACTTGGTGAGCCTCAATGATCGGCATTTACTGATTGATGCCGGCTTACCTAATGACCAGGATGGCCTTCTGAATTTTCTGCGTGAACAAGGCGTCGCACCCGCGGATATTGATTTTCTCATCTTAACCCACGCACACCCTGATCATGCCGGAAGTGCGGCGATGTTGCAACAAGAATACGGCATACCCATTATAGCAGGAGCAGCTGATAGCACCATCATTGCCCAGCAAGGAGGAGACCCTAACCTTTGTGTGTATAAATGGCCAGGCCGTCTGGTAAAAAAGACCATTGCGGCACAACGCGGCAATCCTGCTGGTACTGCCAGTATTATTGCCAACCCTGCCTACTTCGTCCTAGGTGGGTACCACGTAAAGCCTTCCTGGCATTTTCCACAGCGGTGGTCAGTAGGGGCGACCCTACAAGGTGGGTTCTCCCTACCGGACTTTGCCCGGGATCAGTTTTTCGAGATCATAAATTTTTCTATCCAATGTTACGTTTCAGTATCTCCATCCTCGTTTTACTACTCAGCAGTTTTACCCTCTGGCACCTATTGTCCGCTCAACGCATAGCTCCACCATTGGACGTCCCCACAAACTTTCGTGGCGATTTTTTAGCGGTAGCTGATGCTGATATGATTGCCACCGCTTACGCCAATGGTATCCTGAATAAAGAAAAAGGGGTGGAAGACACCCTCCACTACATCAGTAGTACAGGTGTACCCATTCCCCAGAGTAGTGTGCACGTTAGCAATTCGGTCATTAGTTGGCCTGCTGTCTTGGAGTGGCACCCTCAATATCGGTACGCATACGTTGCGGAAACGCGTGGTATACACTTAGGAGAAGAACAACAAATGGGTGACGTCTTCAGCGAATTCCCAGCGGGCCGCATAATTTCTGTCGTTGACTATACTAACCCACAGCTACCGCAAATCATCCAAGAAATAGAGGTCGGGACAAACCTGCAAAACGTATCCATTAATGCACGCGGCGACCTATTGGTGGCTGCTAGTACAGATCGAGATCAGGAAATAGTAGTTATGGAACTGGTAGAGGGAAAGATCACACAAATACACACTTTTAGCGAAGAAGAGATCAATTATGAAGATGGCATTGATGGCGGCTTCCGCACCTTAGAATTCCATCCAACACAAGACATCATTGCTGCTAACCTCAACGGCAATAGCGTTGCTTTTTACCGATTAACAAAAGCTGAAGGCGGTAGGCAACTAGATCGAATTGGTCGTACGCTTGCGGTAGGTAAAAAACTATCCGTTGGCAATTGGCACCCCAACGGTAAATTCTTTCTGATCAGTGATGTAGCCTGGGGAGAGGGGTCACTTGGTGCCGTTTTCAATGTTAAAGGGAAACTCAGCTCCATTCGCTTCAACTCAGATGGTCAGCATGAAATTGCTTCTTCTGTAAAGGTGGGGCTTAGTCCCGAAGGCTTCGATCTCAGTCCTGACGGTCAATATGCTGTAGCTGTAAACATGCACCGCACCTACGGCCCAAAGCAGTTTTGGTTTGTCCCGGGCCGCACTAAAGCATCACTATCCCTGATCCGCATTGATCCAAACAGTGGCGAGCTTGTTAGGCTTGGGAAAGCATACGGGTTTCGGGGAGCCCTACCAGAGGACGCCATTTTTGACCAGGATAGCAATTCGCTGGCCGTGGCCGTTTACCAGGAACAGGATGATGACTTCCCCAAATACGGCTGGATTGATTTCTGGGAAATCCGAAATGATGAGTTGGTGAAAACCAGTACTCAACTAAAGCTGACCCGGGGATTGCACAATTTGCTGCTAATACCCAACTAGTCAATTTTTCATGAATAGAAGCACGCACTGATGACACCGCTACATATTGATTCACTTGAGCAGTTATTTTCCTTGGCAGGCCTGCCCGCGCCAGCCCATCCACGCTTTGCGATTCTTCCGGTGGAAACCATTAATCATCTAGCGGGCTCTTACCCTCTCGACTTTTCTTTGGGCTTCTATACCATTGGTATGATGCACGATCTCAAGGGCGAAGTTCGCT
>JBCBHI010000902.1:0-2701 GCA_038525885.1 Bacteroidota bacterium | reverse complement strand
GGAGGCCATCGTGGTGAAGGCCTGGGCCAACCAGCTGGGCGTGAAATGGAGCAACGGCCAGCACGCGGATATGATGATCTACGATGCCAACAAGATGTTCTCACCCGCCGAGGCCCTAATCGACTCTGAGATTGCCGAGGGAGTGCCCGATGAGGACGCACCTCCCGGACCCTGGACGGTGATGCAGGGCTGGCGGCAAAACAAGCCTCTCAAAGGTGGGCATACCTTCATCATTGTGGCGCACCACCCACAAACGGACAAGGTGCTGACGCTGGAAAGCAACTCCCACTACAAGCTAGCGGGGGTAGGATACCGCAATATTGGTAACGTGAAGGACTTCCCAAAACCGCCCGACCGCTGGTGGGAGCGCCCGGATGTGCCCACCTGGGAGAAAATCAAGCAGAGCTATCCACACCGCAAGCAAGCCCGCCTCAAAGTTCGCAAGCGCTCCTTTGCAGGAGTGTAAGCGGGGTGGTTCATGGGATGCGGATAGGAGATGAAAAGGGTGCAGATGCGGGGGTGCAGGGGTCAGACCGCTTTCTGCACAACGACGATAGCGGTCTGACCCCTCACCCCTCCGGGCCTTTTAGCTAAAACGGCGTCAGGTCTGGCTGGTACTTCTCAGGAATAAAACGGTACAAATGGCCTGGACGGTGAGAGACGTTCTGTTCCAGTTCGTCTAGCTGTTCCAGGTAGGCTTGCTTCTTGATTTTCTTACGAAAGTTGCGGTTATCTAAAGAGGTACCGAACAATACTTCGTAGAAGCGCTGTAGCTGGTTCAAGGTGAACTTAGCGGGCAGTAGATGGTATACAATGGGCTCCAGCCGCACCACCTCCTTTATCCTGGCCAGGGTTTCTACTACCTTCTCTCCATGATCAAAAGGGAGAGCAGGATAGTCCGTAACCGGATACCAGTGGGAGTCCTGTGTGCCTGCTTGGGCGGCCAAGGTATCCCAATTGACCAGGGAAAAATAGACCACGGAGGCTATCCGGTTTTCGGCCGAAGCGTCCGTGAGGCTGAAGGCTCGCAGCTGCCTTAGGTAGATATCATCGATGCCCGTTTCTCGCTTCAAAATAGCTTGAGCGGTCTCCTCAAAACTCTCGGTTTGGGTCACAAACCCACCCGGCAGGGCCCATTGCCCTTGCTGGGGCTCTTGGATGCGTTTGGTGAATAATACCTTGAGCTGACTGGTATCATTATCGTACCCGAGGATGACACAATCCACCGCGATTCGGAAGTACTGCATTGCTTAGCGTATTTTTTACGTTAACTTAGCGTAGTAGATACGTTAAGATAAGAGTAATGGAGAAAAAACCAATACTGTTTGACCATGATGGGTCGGTAGATGATTTCTTATCGCTTATCCTGCTGCTCACCATGCCGGAGGCAGACTTGCTGGGGATCAGCATCACTCCGGCAGACTGCTATGCGGAAAACGCCTTGGAAACCACCCGCAAACTGCTGGAAATAGCCAAGCGGCCGGACATTGAGGTGGGTATTGGGGATTTTCACGGGATCAATGCTTTTCCTCCGGCCTGGCGGGCTAAGCCGAAGATGCTCAATGCTTTGCCTGCGCTCATAGGTATAGAGGTAGCGGCAGATCCTACCCAATGCCGCGAAAGTACCCGCTTGCTGACCGAGAAGCTCAAGGCCTCGCCAGATCCGGTGACCATCATGATGACGGGTCCCTGTTCTAATCTGGTTCGTGCTCTGAAAGGCGATCCTACTCTGGCCCGGAACATCCAAAAAGTGGTGTGGATGGGCGGAGCTTTTGAGGTGCCCGGCAACGTGGCTACCTACAACCACAATGGCACTGCCGAATGGAATGTATTTTGGGACCCTAAGTCCGCCCAAGAGCTGCTTACCTTCGGGCTAGACCTCGTCTTTGTGCCCTTGGACGTTACTAATCATGTACCCGTAACCACGGAGTTCTTGAAGGAACTGTCTCTACATGCGCAGCACCCCTGGGCACAACTGGCAGGTCAGTTTTGGGCGACTACCCTGGATACCATACCAGCCTATGAGTACATCTATTTTATGTGGGATGTACTGGCTACCAGCTACCTGCACATACCGGAGGCCTTTACTACCCAAGCTGTAGAGGTAGCGGTGGACTCGGTAGGTCCCTCAGCTGGGCGTACGTACTACCAAGAAGGTTCTGGCCATACCGCCCAAGTAGCCACTCAAGTGGATAAGGATGTTTTCTATGCTTATCTGATCGAGGCCTTTAGCCAGCAGCCGTAGCTGAATGATGGGACCACTCTGAATGAGATCAAGCATTTCTAAACATAAAGTACTTGGGTGTGCCTTCGGGCCTCTCGCTCGGGGCCGTATCAAAAGCCATGGTATGTATTGTGGCACCAAACTTTCTTTGGGCTAATTGTGGGAGCAGGTGTTGACCATCGGTCGGACGGCTTTCTACGTGACGCATAAAGTCGACTAGGCGTCCCCGTCCGACCGGTTTCCCTCGCGATGCTGTGGCCAAAAACAAAAGATTGTTTTGCGTGGTTTTTTCAGGTGTCACTTTTGATACGGCCCCAGCCGCAGTCGGCTGGTTCGGCACTCCGGGTGGTTTGACATCCCTATGCTGGTAATCAACCTGAGCCATACCAGGCAATCCCTTCATCTCAATCTAGTATACGAGCTGCTGAAAAAGTCATCAATTGCCTCCGGCTTTAGCCGGATGGTAAAGAAATCGAT
>JBCBHI010000901.1:0-2703 GCA_038525885.1 Bacteroidota bacterium | reverse complement strand
CGCACCTTGGAGGCGTCCAACTCATGGTTCACAAAGTCTGTGAGCCGATACTCTCCATTGGGTTGTTTTTGCCAGTGTGGCTTTGCTTCCCAGTCTCGAGCGACCACCACGGACTTATTGCCCGTCATGGTGAGCGTACCACGTAGACAGCGCTCACTCTTAGTTCGCTGGATCACAGCGTCAATCCCACTAACCAACTGGATGGCATCCCCACCCAGGTTGCAAAACTCGCAGTCGTCTATTTCCAGCTGCAAGCTCTGGGAGGGATAGTGGTCCGAATTGCCTGCGAATATCCCCGCCTGGTGTTCTATATTGTGACCGGCTTCACCGTTGTATCCGGCCTGTTGCAGTAGGTTACCATCGAAGATCAAATTACGGATTTTCACAGCCGTGGACATGTCTACCTCGCGGAATTCCCCATTCCACAGCTCCCGAAGGTCGCGAATGGAAAACAAGCGGTGAAACTGGCCCCGGCTGGGTCCGCGCTTTATGATCGGTTTGCCTTCGCCCTTGGCCTCTATTTTGTCACCGTCCTCCATGGCCCTCAGGGTAATCTTACCGTGGATGAGCAGTCCTTGGGTGTGGTTGAGTAGGTAAGTGCCAGGAAGGAAAATAAGCGTGCCTCCCTCAGCATTGGTAGCTATTTCGTCTATTAGGGCTTGAATGGCCAGCGTTACATCCGCCGAACCGTCGTTGGTAATTCCTGAAGTTGTTCGAATCATCAGTTTGATTTTTGGGTGAGTGTTTCTCTACAAGGGAGGGAATTAGATCCAAGACTATCCCTTGTAGTTTGAGCAAGGTAGTGGCCAGGCTTGCGGCTGAGTACCGTCATTTAACCCAAGCAGGAGGCAGGAAATGACTGAAATGGAACGCTGGTTTGGGTAGGGCAAGCGATTGACTGGGGATGGGGGTGTTTGGTATCTAACTTTCTAGCGGTCTATATTCGTCTCCACTGAAAACCACCTTCCTTGTCTACTGAAACTCCTCGGCTCTCCCGAAAACTAGGTTTGCTGGCCCTGATGGCAACGGGCATTTGTTCTATGCTGGGCGCCAGCATCAACGTAGTGCCCTTTATGCTCCACCGGAGTGTACCCGGTATTGGTCCCTATGTTTTGCCTGCCTTTATCTTCGCTATGGTGCCTGCCTTCCTGGCGGCCTTGGCCTACGGTAGTTTGTCCTCTGCTATGCCCCGGGCTGGGGGCAGTTACCTCTATGCTAGCCGGGGCCTCAATCCTTATCTGGGCTTTATTGCCAGCTTTTCCCAGTGGTTTGGGTTAAGTATTGTGATCGGAGTGATTGCCTACGTCATTGTCCCTTTTATCCGCGATGTATTTGTGGCTTTGGAGTGGCCACAGCTAGCTGCTGCTATGGAGGTGAGTAGTATCCGCGTTGGCATTTCCCTAGTGCTTATCTGGGGTTTTGTGTATATCAACGTGCTAGGAGGGAAGTTCTATGAGCGTACCGTAGTCCCTCTTATGTTCATCATGTTTGCCCTGGGGGCCATCGTAATTGTGGTGGGTTTTGTGTATACCCAAGAGGATTTTAGCCAAGTACAAGCCTACGACTTGGCTCAGCTTGAAGGTGGTTCCCTCTCATTCGATTGGAAGACCTTCCTTTCAGCCTCTGCTGTGTTGTTTTCCAGTTTTATTGGGTTTGATGCCATTGCACAGGCTGGGGGAGAAGCCAAGAATCCCAGTCGCGCCTTGCCACTAGCCATTGTGCTGGCCATCGTCTTGGTGGGTAGTTTTTACTTCCTATTTACCAGGGCGGTGTACCATGCGGTGCCTTGGACCTACGTAGCTGAGCAAGCTGTCCAGCGTGATATTTCTGCCCCGGGTATGTTGGCTCCCTTGCTTTCGCCGGTCTTGTCCGTTCTTATTCTGGCCGGGGCCGCCATTGCCCTCATCAATGACCTACCCGCGATGCTGCTGTCAGTTTCCCGGTTGGTGTTTGCCTGGGCAGAGGATGGCATATTCCCCAAGGGCATAGCTGTCACCCATAAAACTCGGCATACGCCGCACCGGGCATTAATCCTGAGCGGTATGGTGGCTTCCATCGGGGTACTGGGTAGCCACTTTGCAGGCGATTTCTTCCTGGGAATAGACATTATGGTGACCTCTATGATGGTCAATTTTCTGCTTATGTGCCTCACTCTAGGCACCATACCACGGGTAAATCCAGGTTTGGCGGCTAAGGTGGGCATGATCAAGTCTCCTACCGGGCGCACCCTCATTAGTGTCTTGGGTGTAGGCTTGTTGGTTTTGTTCCTGGTGGTCCATACTTGGAAGGATCTCTCCGCCGAAGTGTCGGCTTGGTATTTTCGCTCTACCTGGATCTGGCTACTAGTAATGGGGATAGGCTCGGCTATTTTCTATGGCAAAGTGAGAGCCATGAAAAGGAACGGGGTGGATGTGAAAAAGAAATTCAGGGAATTGCCCTCTGAGTAACTCGCTAGTTGCCAAAGAGACATAGCCTAAAAAAGACAAAAACCTGAATCATCTAAGTAGGTGAATCAGGTTTTTATCGTTCAGAGGCTGGAGGGACAATGATCACAATCGTTCTTTCCGAAGCCGCGTGATAGCTTCTAACGGAACGCCAGTTATATCTGCAATTTGTTGATCGTCCATTCGTCCATCTCGGAGAAATGACAGGATTACTTCTTCCTTTCCTCTTTCCAATCCCTTCTCCAACCCTTTCTCTAGG
>JBCBHI010000900.1:0-2703 GCA_038525885.1 Bacteroidota bacterium | reverse complement strand
CTGGAAGATGAACACGTCGTATGCATGATTCAATTCCTTTAACATCCTACTCACCTCACGGGTATTCTTAAATCCTTGGATATAGCTTCGGGTTTCCGGCATGAGCCGGATGTTTTGGGTAGCAATCGGCTCATTGTATACCGCCTTGGGCTGAGCGGCCCCATAAGAGACCACCAACATATCAGGGTAGCGTTTCAGTAGCTGATTGATAAGCCTCCCGTTGGCCTTATCAAACATGAGAGTACCCTGATCAAAATACCCATTGCGGGTAGAAATGAATGCTATTTTCATGAAGCTTGGGCGGTCACAAGAGGGGGTTCGGATGGTTGCGTATGGTCACTGTACCAGGCCTGTACTCCCTGGGCATGGCTACGTGAGGCCAGGCCAAACAGTGCACCCAGCATCCCCATAAAGGTAGGACTGTAGATGATTTCCCGAGTAAAGAATCCGCGGATAAGGAAAAGCACTACAAAACCAACCAGGAGATACCGGTAGGCCTTCTCATATCGGTCGCGGTAGGGTTGGTAGGTATTGGGTGCAGGGGGCCTTCTTACCAAGTTACCGAGGAAAGTGAAAAAGGAGACGAAGACAAAAAATCCTCCGGCACCCATCAGGTATCCGTACACATTGTGCGGATCTACCCTGCCCGTAAGGGACTTTACCCGGGTACCCAGCTCCAGAATGAGCCCTTCTTTACCCAAGCCCAGAAATGGATTTTCCAGGCCAATAAGCATCGATTGGGTGAGCAAGGTCTGTCTTTTGTCATCAGAACTGTAGCCCTCCACGGTTTGCTCCACCTTGTAGTCTATGATGTCCTGCCCAAACTGTTGCACCACGGCCAAGGTCAAGATACTGAAAAGGGCTACTACGGCTACGGTACGGAGGGAAATCCCAAAGCCTCCAATGCCCCAAAGGATAACCAAAGCAGCGGCAATCCAACCGGACCGGTTGGCGCTTAATATGGAACCAATGATCAGGACAGCAATGGCTCCAATATAGAAGGTGGCTCGGCCCAGCTGCTGTTTGCGAAACAAGGTGGGCAGCATGGTAGAGGCATAATAGAGCCCGGGCAGGGTATAGAGAGACTGAGCATTTTTGTTCCCTATTCCGTCCAAGGGGTTGATGCCTGCCAAGCGACTCACCGTGCCTGAGGACGCCAGAAAGATGGATTTGAAGCCAAGAAATACTCCTAAACATACCAAGGCAAAGCCTACCCAATGGTAGTCTTTGGGTGTTTGGACTGCTTTGCTGAAAAATAGGAGGGTGAAGATACCGGCCCCCACCTTGATCATCTCAGGGAAGGGATTGGGGTCTCGCAGTAGGGCTACCGTGAAAATGAAAAAGTAGAGCCCCAGCGGTATCAGGATCTTGTTGGGAATCTTGAACAGCTTTACGGGTACGAATAAGGCAATAAGCGGACAGATGAGGATGTAGGGCGGGACCCACAAAGGCCCCAATACGATTCTGAATTGAGAATCGGTACTAAAGAACAATAACAGCACAAATACCAACGCAGCCTTACCTGTAGTGGTATGGGTTCTTTCCCAAGTGGTTACGTTATGGTGCGGAGTATCTGTCATTTTTTGGCCATGCGGAGGAGTGCTGAACCAATGGGGCCTAGGGCCAATAAAATAAGATACGGAAAGAAAGCACGATTTCGGATCACCCACTTGGGATACATGCCCAATCCCATGTGCAGGATACGCCAACTTTTGAGCCAATATCCTTTACTCAATTCCCCTAATCCATGACGGATTACGTCCCACTGAACAAAGGCCTTTCGCAGCGCGGTATCATCCATACCGGCTACCTTAAGCAGACCACCGGCCTCTATGGTGGTCCGGTATTCGTCTCCCAGGAATTTCAGATGCCCCGAGTTTGCCTGCTGTGCAGACTGGTTGGCCGCATGCCAACGGTATTGGAATAGGGGCTCATCCACAAAATACACGTAATCGGCTGCGCCCGTCAAGCGCCAGTGAAACCATTTGTCTGGATTAATCATTCGGCTAGACCCATACCCCCCTACTTCGGTGTATAGGCTTTGTGGGTACAGCGTACAAAGAAAGTTATAGGGGTTGGCCATCTGCTGTATACACCGGCGGAGCATTTCCTTGGCCGCCACTTTGTATACCGTTACTCCCATTCGGTCAGTAAGGGAGGCATCCGTGTCTTCTGGTCGCCATAGCTTGCGGGCCATATCCTTGGCAAGCACCGTTTCCAGGTGTTTGCTTTCCCCATCAATGACATCCTTGGCACTGGTAATGACAAACTTTTCTCCTTCCGGTAGGGCTTCGATAAGCTGCCGATACCGAGCCAGGGCCGTGGGAGCCATCGTATCATCACTGCTGAGCATGATCATATACGGCTGCTCAGCCAGGCTTCCAGCCGGGTCCAAGTTGCCCGCAAAGCCCAAATTGGTAGCGTTGATCCGGTATCGGACCTGATTGGGAAATCGCTTAGCAAAGTCTTCCATTATGGCTACAGAACTGTCTGTGCTCTGATTATCCGCCAGTACCACTTCGAACTCTTTATCAGTTTGGGCAAAAATGGTGTCGAGCGTCTCTCCGAGGTATTTCTCGTAGTTGTAATTAGGAATGCAAATGGAAAACATGCCGTTATGTGGATTGAAAAGGAAAATAAGGGAACACGCAGATGGGGAGCAAATTGTACCTGTATCACCCAACAGAATTAACAGGTACAATT
>JBCBHI010000899.1:0-2706 GCA_038525885.1 Bacteroidota bacterium | reverse complement strand
CCGACACCCAGGCCGACACCCTGGTAGATGTACACCTGCTGCACCAAGCCATGGACCAGCTACCCGAAGACCAAAAGGACGCCGTTATCCTGTTCGAGGTCATGGGTTTCAGCATCAAAGAGATTGCCGAGGTGCAAGAGAACACCATAGGGGCCGTAAAAACGAAAATCAGCCGGGCCCGTAAGCGCTTACGCAGCCTACTTACCGATCCCCGTACCGGACCCCTAGCCGTGGGTACCCTTGCCTTGGATTCCGAAGCCACCGCCGGCACCCCCTGGGATCTCTTCAACCCATTGCGCGAAAGCGCCGTTTCGGCACCCGCTGAGCAGGTAATCACTCAGGCCCTCACCCCCAACGGCCTCTCCTGGTTTGGCACCGCTTGGCAGCACATTACCCACCTGGCCCCCGCCGCTGCTTCCTCCGTTACCCCTCTGTTAGTGGCCGGGCTCATCCTCACCCTACCGCAAGACTCCACCGGGCCAAGCCCAGCCGCCATTGATGGCCGGCCGGTAGCTGAAAGCACGCTAGCCGCCTTACCCAGGCAGGAGGCTCAGGTGGACGCCACCTCCATCCCACAGTATACCGGAGTTATTTCCTCCGTCGCCCTCACGGACACTCTTCGGGTGATTTTTCCTATGCCACCAGAGCCCGTTGCACCAGCCCTCCCTACTCTGGTCTCCACCCCAGAGGCTCCCGCACTACCCCCCACCCCTCCATTCCCGGTAGCTTTAGAGGAGCCAGCAGAGCCCGCCGCCCCTGAATTACCCACCGAAGCCACCATCCCCAACCTGCCGGACGGGCCCGTACTGCACGGCAACCTGGGCCAACTCAAGCGCACACTCCTACGGCACTTAATGACCGACGGGCTCATCGATAGCAAAAACGACTTTGCTCTCTTCACCTTCAAAGACGGAGGGCTGCAACTAAACGGCGAGGAAATTCCAGGTCCACTACAGGGTAGCTACTGGTCTATTTTTGACTCCTGGACAGACCAAGATTCAGGCACTGATCTAGCCAAGTTCAATTTCATTCGAAGCTACGGGGTAGTAGCCATCGACCCTGAGTTCATTGCCGTGGGGCTCATAGGCCAGGACGGATTCCACGGTGGCATCAGCGGACGCCTGGACCTGGATGAAACAGCCACCTGGGGTGTAGAACCTGGCGATTGGAAGGCAGACGATGAAGAAGGCGGCCTGTTCGATAACTAACCCACTCCCTAGGCACACAAAAAGCCCTTTCTTGGTCAAGAAAGGGCTTTTCTATATGCAAAACAGGGCCATAGAGGCACTTCTGCTAGTCTAGCTCCAACTCTGCTAGCCGGTCCGATATCTGTCGTATCTCTTCATCCGACAGCACCACCTGGGCTGCCTTAGCATTGGCTCGTACCTGCTCCGCATTCCGAGCTCCCACCAGCGCCGCCGTTATCCCCGGCTGCTCCAGCGTCCACCGGATCACCAACTGCGCCAAAGTACACTGGTGCTCATCCGCAATCGGCTTAATATCCTGCAAGAAGCCATTGATCCTCCCCAGATTCGGCTGCGTAAAGAACCTACTCCCCTTCCGGTGATCCCCTTCATCAAAGTGATAGTCATCTGTAATCTTACCCGTCAGCACCCCGCGTTGCAGAGGGCTATAAGCCAAAATTCCGTTGCCGTGCTCCTGCACATACGGCACCACATCCTCCTCTATCTTGCGCACCAGCATACTGTAAGGCACCTGATTGCTCGCCAGGCTTATCGTCTTTTCCGCCTCTTCCATCCACTCCGCCGTGTAGTTGCATACTCCCGCCGCACATATTTTCCCCTGCTGCAGTAGTACCTCCATCGCCCGCATCGTCTCCTCTATAGGAGTAGACCCATCATGCCAGTGTATCTGCAACAGATCAATGTAGTCCGTGCCCAACCGCCGCAGGCTGTCCTCACACTCCCGGATCACACTATCGTATCCCGCATACTTCTGCACCTTTATCGGCCTGCCCAGCCGGTCCGTACTTTCGAAGAAGAACTCCCCCTCCGTAGTATCCCAGCGCAACCCAAATTTGGTCAAAATCTCCACCTGTTGCCTTTCCCCCTTCAGGGCCTTCCCTATCAGCGCCTCGCTATGCCCTTGGCCATACACCGGGGCCGTATCAATACTCGTTAGACCCTCATCCAAACAAGCATGCAGCGCCGCCACCGCGTCATTATCATCATTGCCACCCCACATCCAGCCACCTATCGCCCAAGCGCCAAAAGTGATCGGGGTTATCATTACATCCGAATTTCCAAGTTGCACCTTTTCCATGCGGGAAATATAGCCAGCTTGCCCCTCAGAATCAGCAAAAACCATGACAATCCAAAAACCAGGTGGGCGTGCCTCTTCCGCGATTTCCCCACGCCCTAACACCCCACCCCAATCGCGCAAGAGTCGGGCCTGCACCACTCGCTCTCCCCAGGGCACCCTGAGGCTCCGCCAAGTGGAGGTCCTCGAAGGGTGCCCTGGGGAGTAGCTCAAACAAAGGCTTAGTCCCTCACGCAAAAAACACCAAAAGCACGGATGCGAGCCCCACTGGAACACTCCGCTTTTAGATCTTGGACGCTAGACCTTAGACCCCAAAAAACCTCAGCGCCCTATGCGTTGCCCCCTGCACCTCTGCGAGAAATCATAACATGCGCCTCAGCGAGCAATCACAAGATCGCTTGTTAGACCCTAGACAATCCCCCCAGG
>JBCBHI010000898.1:0-2708 GCA_038525885.1 Bacteroidota bacterium | reverse complement strand
GCGGCTGTTTGTAATAGAAGCCATGAAAATGGAAACCACTATTGCAGCTCCGGTACCAGGAACCATCGCCAAAATAGAATTGCCAGTTGGAGAGTTGGTAGACCCCGAGGATCTGGTTATGGAAATAACCCCTGCTTAAAATTTCTGATTTTTTGGCGATGGTTCCTGGTACCGGAGCTGCAATAGTGGTTTCCATTTTCATGGCTTCTATTACAAACAGCGGCTGGTTTTCCTCTACCGTGTCACCCTCCTTTACCTGAATGGCGGCTAGTCTGCCCTGTAGCGGAGCACCAATCTGGTTCTCTCCTTCCACCTTTCTGTGGGTAGGTCGGCTGCTTTGGAAACCTTCCTGCTCTACCTGGATGATTCGCTGCTGCCCGTTGAGCTCGAAACTCACGTTGCAAATACCATCCTGGTCAGGTTCTGATACAAAGAGCAGCTTCACAATGATATGCTTGCCTTGGCCAATCTCGATGAAGAGCTCTTCGTTTGGTTTTATTTTATACCAGAAGGCAGGGGTAGGGATTCTCCATACTTCCCCGTACTTCTTCCACCGGTGGTAAAATTCCTGGAATACCTTAGGGTATAGCTTGTAGCTGATGAAATCCAGCTCATTACAATACTCATCAAAGTGCTCCTGAAAAGCTTTGAATTCGGTTTCAAAATCAATGGGCTCCAGATGGGCATTGGGCCTATCGGTAAAGGGTTTTGCTCCTTTCAATACCGCCTCGCTTACTTCGGTGGGGAATCCGCCGTGTGGCTGACCTAGTTCACCTTTGAACAGGCTCACTACAGACTCGGGGAAGGACAAGGAGGCTCCCTTGGTTTTTACATCCTCTACGGTAAGGCCGTTGGAGGTTAGGTAGAGGGCCATGTCACCTACCACCTTGGAAGAAGGCGTCACTTTTACCAAGTCACCAAATAGTTGGTTGACCTCTGCGTAGTTCTTCTTCACGGTGGTGAATTGGTCGCCTAGACCCAGGGCTTCGGCTTGTGGGCGTAGGTTAGAGTATTGGCCTCCGGGTATTTCATGGTCATACACCTCGGCGGTGCCCGCTTTCAAGCCTGATTCGAACGGATAGTAATATTCCCGCACATCTTCCCAATAGTTGGCATAGGCATTCAGCGACTCCAGATTCACGGGTTGCTCACGTTCATGCCCCTGCATCATGGCCACTAGGGAATTGAAGTTGGGCTGCGAGGTAAGCCCAGACATGCTGCTGATGGCCACATCTACCACATCTACCCCGGCAGCAATGGCCTCCCAATACGTGGTGTTTTGGATGGACGAAGTATCGTGGGTGTGGAGATGGATGGGTAGGTCTACGGCCTTTTTCAGCTCAGGAATGAGCAGGGCTGCAGCGCGAGGCTTCAGTAGCCCGGCCATGTCTTTGATTGCCAGCAGGTCTGCGCCCTCATCTTCGAGTTGGCGGGCCAGGTCCAGATAGTATTGCAGGTTGTACTTGCTATTCGGCTCCAGTACGTCTCCCGTGTAGCAAAGGCAGGCTTCGGCCAGGCTGTCGGTTTCCTTTACGGCCCGAATGCTGACTTTCATGGCCTCTACCCAGTTGAGGGAGTCGAAGATCCTAAAGATGTCGATCCCCGTTTTGCTGGCTTGCTCAATGAATTTCACCACCAGATTGTCTGGATATGCTTTGTAGCCAACGGCGTTGCTACCCCGCAGCAGCATTTGTAGCAGCATGTTGGGCATGGCCTGGCGAAACTGGCTGAGCCGCTCCCAAGGGTCCTCATTGAGGAAGCGCATGCATACATCGAAGGTGGCACCGCCCCATACTTCCATGCTGAAGATCTCTGGATGATTTTTGGCAAAACCTTCTGCCACCCGCAGCATATCACGCGTACGCATCCGAGTAGCCAACAGGCTCTGGTGGGCATCGCGGAAGGTAGTATCGGTGTAGTGAATCCGCGGATCGTCCCTTAGGCTCTTTACAAAATCAGCTTTACCCAAGCGCTTCAGCCGGTCCTTAGACCCTTCGGGGTATCCGTCATATCTCGCAAACTCAGGGATGTTAGGTTCTCTGAAATTAGGCTTGGCTTCGGCGCCCTTTACCTGTGCATTGCCATTTACTGCGGTATGAGCCAGATAATTGAGCAGGCGGGTGGCTCGGTTGTTATACCGCTCCATATGGAACAGCTCCGGGTGGTCCTCAATAAAGCGCACCGTGGCTTTCCCTTTGAAGAAAACCTCATGGCGGATCACATTCTCTACGAAGCCTTTGTTCGTTTTGACCCCACGGATTCTGAATTCGGTAAGTGCCCGATACAATCTTTCGGAGGCGCCTTTGAGAGTGCGCCCCCAGGCAGACACCTTCACCAGGAGCGAATCATAGAATGGGGAAATCCGGGCACCGGCATAACAGTTACCGGCATCTAGCCGGATGCCGAAACCACCGGCACTTCGGTAGGCCACGATGGTGCCGTAGTCAGGGCGGAAATTGCTTTCGGGATCTTCGGAAGTAATACGACATTGTATAGCGAACCCGTGGCATTCCACATCCTCTTGTGATCGTAAATAGATCCGGCGGTCAGACAGAGTGGCCCCGGAAGCAATGATGATTTGCGACCGTACAATATCTACCCCGGTGATCTCTTCCGTAATGGTGTGCTCTACCTGTACCCGTGGGTTTACCTCAATGAAGTAGATGTTCTCTTCGGCATCCACCAAAAACTCCACCGTACCTGCATTG
>JBCBHI010000897.1:0-2713 GCA_038525885.1 Bacteroidota bacterium | reverse complement strand
ATTGATATCATTCAGCTGTTTAAGCTGCAATGGGAAAGTGGATACTAAAATTGAGGAAACATTAGAAAATTCGCTTAGTCCTGAAATAGAAAAACAAGCCATCCTGGAACGGCTAAATAACGAAACCAAAGATGCCTTCAGGAGGGATTATGTAGCCTGGACAAGTAACTGGGTTCAAGATCCTGACATTTCAAAAGTATACGTTGACTTTACAGATAGCACCTTTTCAGAGTCCATTGGATGGGAAAATATAAGTCAGTTCGTCAAAACCTTTATGGAGGAACACCCAGAACCCGAACCTGTTCCTGAACTGTTAAACGATATCAACGTCCGGCTATACGGCAAAGGTGCCTGGGTAACCTTTGAACAGCAGGATTCACTCCGCGGACTAAAACGAGAAACCAGACTGATGGAAAAGGAAAACGGTGAATGGAAAATTGCCGGAATGCAAACCACCATTTATGGTTTTGATTCTCACGCAAATTGATAAATCGACCCTGTACAATAGGTTTGGCTGCCAAGCTACTCTTCATTAGCTGAGTTTGTCCTCAAGCGTGATCGTCTCGCTGGTGTTCAACCATCTGGTGTTGATCACGTTCCTCCCCCATCCGACACCTAGTTAGATTACCCAATATCATCAAGTTTAGAAAAACTGGATCGCATTTCTGAATGCGACCTGGTCTTTGTTGGGCAATTGTATTGCCCCGACCGACCCGGCCCGGCCTACGCGGTGCGAATCAAATCAGGATGATTGAAGCACATTCATTGTATTTAATACAAGCACTTGTAAGCTTCTTGCCAATACCCTGATACGTTACCGTAAAAGATTTTTTAAGTTTGATCGGCAACCCATTCAACGCACCCTATAACCACACTCAATAGCAACCATGAAGCGATTCCTTTTTACATTCTTTTTCGCACTAACCTTTGTTCTAAATGCCTTTGCCCAAAGAACCGTCACGGGTACCGTAACTTCCTCTAAGGATGGTGAGGCGCTTCCCGGTATAACGGTAGCCGTGGAGGGCACCCCGACTAGCGTGACCACCGACGCGGAGGGTAAGTATCGCATTCAGGTTCCTGAGGGGGGTGTTTTGGTCTTTTTTTACCTGGGCTCCTCTCATTCAAAATTAGAGGTAGGCCCTCGTAGTGTCATCGATATGGCACTTACGATTGACGACCAAACTGCGGATGAAAAAGTGATCACTGCGCTGGGTTTTCCGGAAGACCAGGACCAGTTAGGGGCTACCTTCTCCAAAGTAGAGGGGGATGCGATGGTACAGTCTGGTGAGACTACCCTGTTGAACGGGCTGGCAGCGAAAGCTTCAGGCCTTACCATAACCCGTAACTCGGGCGATCCTGGGGCAGGTGCCTACGTTCAGATTCGGGGGCAGTCTACCATACTGGGTAGCCTACAGCCCTTGGTGGTAGTAGATGGAATCCCCATCACGGGTACTACCATAGGGAACAGCACGAGTGGCGTGGCTCAGCAGTCGCGTATCAATGATCTCAACCCGAACGACATCGAGTCTATTCAGATCCTGAAAGGCGCTTCGGCAGTGGCGCTATGGGGTACCCGTGCGGGTAACGGGGTGATTTTTATCAAAACCAAAGCAGGCACGCCAGGCCGAATGCGCGTGTCTTACCGGGGGGCTTTCTCGGTAGATCAAGTAAACCTGCGGCCTCAAGTAAGCCAGAACTACGGCCAAGGCTTTGATGGTGGTTTCCGAAATAACTCCTTACTGTCTTGGGGAGATTACCTACCTGACCGCTCTGGGGGTGCTGACGAAGTAGATATGGCGGGGCCTCGTTTCGAGAGCAACCTCTCTGACAACGTGTATTACACCGTCATCAATAAGAATGACACCACTAACTACAATGATTCGAACTGGGATGACGTATTCCAAACGGGCACTACGTTCGATCAGGCCCTTACTATCAGTGGGGGTGACGACCAAGGCACCTACTACCTCTCGGTGGGTGACCTCAACCAAACAGGCGTGATCCGAAACAGCTCTGCGTATCGTCGTACCACCGCTCGCTTGAACACTACCCGCAAGTTTGGCGAGTGGGTACGCTTGAGCAACAGCGTGCAGTATGCACGTGTGGGGAGTAGCCGTGTCCAAAGGGGGGCTGGCCTGACAGGCCTGCTCTTAGGGCTATTGCGTACGCCCGCTGATTTTGATAACCGCGACTACCTAGGCACTTACTATCCTAACCCCGATGCATCAGGTCAGGCCAACCGTCACCGTTCCTATCGCAATGCCTTAGGCCAAGGCAGCAATCCACGATATAATAACCCGGGCTTCACGGTAAATGAGCAAATCAACGACACACAGCTAGATCGTTTTATCGTGGCTACGGAACTGACCATGGCTCCTACTGACTGGTTCGATATGACTGCACGCATCGGTTATGACACCTACTCTGAACGTCGTGACACCTACTTCCCTGAGTTTTCCGCTAGCTTCCCTACGGGGCAGTACAACTTAGAGATCATTAAGCAGTCTCAGTTGAACGTAGACCTGTTCGGTAGGGCTACCAAAACTTTCGGTAGCACGGTAGTATCGGCATTAGGTGGCTTCAACTTTAACAACCGCCGTTTTGACCGCCTGTCTGGCACTTCTCAAAACTTGATCATTGCGCGTGATTTCTTCAACTTGGCTAATGCTACCGCCGACAACCAAACTCCGGCAGACTTCTGGTCATTGCAAAG
>JBCBHI010000896.1:0-2718 GCA_038525885.1 Bacteroidota bacterium | reverse complement strand
TTCATTCTGGCGTTGATCATACAACAAGCTACCCAAGTATGCCATACAAAACGCGAACAACACCAAACCCCAATGGCGGTTCAAGACACATTCGGTCAGCAGAAAAAAGCCAAATGCGACCAAGGCAAATATCGCCAGTAGGTTCTTTTCTCGTATTGCACCGATGATAGCAATGATAAATAGTAGGAATAAAGCTAGAAATCCTAATATCCCTGATTCTACTGCCTGTTGTAGGTATTGATTGTGCACATTATATCTATGATCCTGAGCCCAGATCATGTTGTGTTCCTCATAGTAATCCAACAGCTCTTTCTTTCCGTTGGTATGGCCTTGCCCCAGAATAGGTTTTTCTGACCACACAGCAATACCCGCCTCTACCAAAGCCAGTCTGGACCCAATATTACTCGCGGCCTTACCGTCAGACCCCATAGTAGTTTGGGTACCTAATCCGTTCTTCAACCTCAATACCAGGGTGCTAAATTGGCTCAAAGAGCCCAAGGCCAGCGCAGTGATCAACAATCCCCCAATCAATAGTTTTATAGACCTTGAAAAGATAAAGGAAACGGAAACGGTCACCACTAAGGCTAAAAACAAAGCCAAAATAGCCATCCTAGAGCCCAGCTGGATAGTACTGAGCACCAAGACGCAGATAGAGAAAATCAAGAAAATGCCTCTGCGTCTTCCCGGGCGTTCTAGTAAGCGGCCCGCTGCAATGCCTATGGCGATGACGTTGCAATAGGCAAGATAGCCCGTTTGAATAGGCCACCAGTCAACAAACCTCACCCCTTGAAACCACCAGCTAAAAAGGTGTTTCAGCACAAACCGATCAAAAAGGATCGCATAAAAGGCATTTCCATACAGAACAAGGCTCACTAATAGAGTACCGCACAGAAAGAACAATCCTAACTCATTCAAATGCTTCCTGGTGGGCTGCAATACTAAAAAGGCAAAAGGAAACACCAATAGCGATAGCTTCTGAACGCCGATGCGATCCAAATCGGCAAAGTTTCCAGAAAAGAGAGAGGAGGCCAGCCAAACTAAGTATAGCAGGACTAGCAACACGTATATTTTATTTTGGTGCCAGGGCCTGGGAATCCCCTCCCGGATAGCTAGGACAATAATGGCGAGGGCCAACACCACAATTGAAATGCTGTTGACCAAAATAGGAAAAGAGATAGTAGCCACCGCCAAGCCTAGCAGCGCATAAGCCACTACCCAAAATTTCGTTCTGACCTGACTATCTTCCATATTACTTCGCCAGTTCCTGGTACACGCTGAACAGTTTCTCCTGTTCGTTCTCCCAGGAGAGCTCGTTCAAAAAGGAATTCATATCAGCAAACATACGGTCCACCTCCTCCGGCGACTCCCGAATTCGTTTAATCTCTGCTGCCATTGCTTCGGGATTTTTTGGCTCTACAAAAAATGCCTTCCCGTTATAATTCTGCTCCCAGTAAGGGAAGTTAGACATCAATATAGGAACACCGGAGGCTAGATACTCAAAGGATTTTACAGGGAGGGTCTCTAAATAGTTAGAAATGGGATGAAGCACACATAATCCTAAGTCAGCACTTTTCAGATAACCGTAAATGTTCTCCGCAGGTATCCATCCGGTAAAGGTCACCTTTTTCCAGCCTTCCATGGCCTGTACCTCATGCAGTAAGGACTCTGGTTTCACCGTTCCTGCAATGGTCAAATGATAGGAATCATCCAAATACTCCATGGCCTTTACCATTTCTACCAGACCCCGTTCCCTTACCAAGGTGCCCACGTAAATGATATTGTAACCACCCGGTTCGGGGAGTTCCTTTTGGGGTACATCACCAATCCAGTTTAAGACGGGCAAATTGCGGAGGGTAGTAAATTTATTCAGCCGTTTCGGGTAGGCTGTATGGAAATGACTCTCATACCCAGACTCAGCCAGAATCAATTGATCAAAAGCACGCACACTGATCCCCTCAAATATTCTGTATACGCCAGTGAGTACCTTCTGCAGGATGGGGATTTTAAGATGCCGTCCTTCTTCCAAGCTTTTAATGACCAGCTCGTGCACATCGTAAACCACCTTCTTGCCCAGTAGCTTAAGAAAAAGGCCAAAGGGGATAAGCTCAGGATCGTGAAAATGCACCACATCTACTTTGTCCCGAAGGAGCCTGATGGTCATTTTTATGTTGGCCGTAAATATCCGCTTCACCATCGAATACTTCGGGCTTACCTTAACGATATGCAGGTTTGGAGTAGGGTGCTCGTTATCCTCCCCGTCACAAACGTAATAGGTGACATCATACTCTGGGCGGTTGGCCAGGGTTTTCGATATTTTGTGAAATATCCGAGTGTCATTGCGCGGGTGAGCCACACTAATTTGCGCTATTCTCATTTGCGAGGAAGTTTTGCACTTAGGAACGATACCGCGATAAAGGCAATGAATATCCTTGTATCCACGATAGACCCAGACTTCAGGTAATTTAGGAAGAGGAACAGGATCACAAACGGAGCCAATTCACTAGTATCCTTGGAGAAGATTTTGAAAAATATCAAGAATAAAAGAATGCTTAGGCCTACCGCACCTAGCTCAAACATGACTTCCAATAGGAGGTTGTGGGGATACGCTCTAATGTCCTGACCCCAAGCGATGATACCGTAACTACCTATACCGTACCCGAATAAGAATTTGGGTACAGATACAGTCGCATAATCCTACTCGGAGGTGTGGGATTATGC
>JBCBHI010000895.1:0-2724 GCA_038525885.1 Bacteroidota bacterium | reverse complement strand
AAACGTGTTTCGGTGATGGGGTACCGGGGGTTTACATGCGGTTGGGCATAGGATACCCCCATGCATCCAACCAAGCCCACCGCAGCTAGGATAATTCTACGATACATAACACAACAATGAAAAATGAAATAAAACCTGTTACTGTGAATGTACCGGAATTAACGCCCAACTAAAAGGGAGGTACACCCCAAATCGGATAGGGTTCAATCTTTTTTGAAGAGAAATGGCCGCCCACCCAGGGCTCAGCATGGTGAGCAACTAATACAGAATAAAAATGGGGGCTTCACCCCGCTATGGGTTCTACGCGTTTGTTCCTTTGCTCTTGAATGGCATAGATGAAGAGCAGCGCCGTACCCACCATCACCGAAACATCTGCAAAATTGAAAATGCCGGTTTTGAAAACCCCTACATGAATGAACATAAAATCCGTAACGGAGCCATACAGCAGGCGGTCCCAAATATTGCCTAACCCACCCCCTATGTAGCAGCAGATAGCAATGCTCAACAGCCAGGGTTGTTTCTTCATTCTGATTACCCACACAAAAAGCAGCGAAAGCAATAAGATAGGGAACACCTGTAACAGAAGCACTTTGGGAATCTCTGGCAAACCAGCAAAGGCACTCATGGCCGCTCCCGTATTTTCCACCTTAGTCAGCACAAAGTAGGGCTCTATGACCGTGATGACTTCATGTGTATCTATTTGTTGTCGTACCATCGCTTTTGAGACTTGATCGCAGCCAGTATTGCAGGCAATTAGGGCGAGTAATAAGAAAATGCGGAGCGAGGTAGACAGGCGCATAGGCAGATGGTATTTAGCAGATTAGAAGGATAATGTACGTAACGAGAGAAACGGTGATTTTGGTATGAAAACTTTACAGATAGCTAGTGTGGCTTTCACTTTGAAATTCAAAGTACTTTTAATTACCTTTAGTCAGAAGGAATTACTTTGGAGAGAACAGTTTCACTCGGTACTCATCGAAAAAGGAAGGTTTAAGGCAAGTAGGCCCCTGATTACTCCAAAAAGTGCTGAACCTTTTTAGAAACGGCCTGTTACCCGTAATAGACCGGAAAATGCACAAATCCATGGCAGCAGAAGAGACACAAGAGACAAAGCAAGAGGTAGCGGAAAAAATCCGTCAGGAGTTTATCACCTATGTATTGGAGCATGGTCGCAAACCGGCTTCCATCTACAAGTTTGCCAAATCCATCGACCTCACCGAGAGTGAGTTCTATAACTACTACACTTCCTTCGAGCATCTGGAACAGGGCATTTGGGAGGCCATCTTTACGGATACCAACGAGGCTATCCGCAGCGAAGAGGTTTGGACGAGCTATTCGGTACGAGAAAAGCTTCTTGCCTTCTTCTACACCCTGGTAGAGGTAATGAAGCGAAACCGTAGTTATATTCTGGTTTCTATGGGCAAGCCCAAGCCTAACTGGACGCCCACTCAGCTAAAGAAATTCAAAGAGCATTTCAAGGAGTTCGCCATGGAACTCATCAGCGAGGGGATAGAAACCCAGGAAGTGGTTAATCGCCCCTACCTCACGGAGCGCTACCATGAAGCCCTTTGGGGCCAAGCCCTCTTCTTAATAAACTATTGGGTAGGCGACGACAGTGCAGGATTTGAGCGCACGGATGCTGCTATTGAGAAAGCCGTCAACTTGGGTCTGGACCTGCTAGGCAAAGGCATCGTGGACTCAGTAGTTGATTTTGCCAAGTTTATGTTCCAATCTCGCTAAGCATATGAAAGAACAAACCCGAATTCCTACCAGTAAAGTGCAGCGTGCCGCCAAGTTTGTAACTACTGGAGCACGCATAGGAGGCAACTACCTGAAGCACAATGTAAAAAAGGTAGTTGGCGGCGCTGACCGAGAGGAACTGCATGAGGACAATGCAGAGGATATATACAATGCCCTGAGCGAGTTGAAGGGCTCTGCTCTCAAAGTGGCACAGATGATGAGCATGGACAAAAACATGCTTCCCGGTGCCTACCAGGAGAAGTTTACCATGGCACAGTATAGTGCCCCTCCCCTGTCGTATCCCCTGGTGGTCAAGACTTTTCAGAAATACTTTGGCAAAAGCCCCGACCAGATATTCGACACCTTTACCAAAAACGCGGTGAATGCCGCTAGCATAGGCCAGGTGCACCAAGCAACGTTGGATGGCAAAAAGTACGCCGTGAAGATTCAATATCCTGGGGTAGCAGACAGTGTCAGTAGCGACCTCAAAATGGTGCGGCCGCTTGCCACTCGCATCCTCAACATCAGCAGTGTAGAGCTGGAGCACTACATGGCTGAAGTAGAAGGCAAACTACTGGAAGAAACTGATTATGAGCTGGAACTGCGCCGGGGTAAGGAAATCACCGAAGCATGTTCGCACCTACCCAACCTTCGGTTTCCGAAATACTATGAGGAGTATAGTGGGCCCCGCATTCTGACCATGGACTGGCTGGATGGACAGCACCTTCCAGAATTCAATGCGAGCCAACCTACTCAGGAGGTCCGCGACCGGGTAGGCCAGGCCATGTGGGACTTCTACCACCATCAGATCCACGAGCTCAAACAGGTGCATGCTGACCCGCATCCTGGTAACTTCATCATCAGCGATGACGGCCAGCTTGGCGTGATCGACTTCGGTTGTGTGAAAGAGATAACTGATGAGTTCTATTCGGGCTATTTCAAATTACTACCCAAGGGAGTTACTGACCGGGAAGAAGAACTGAA
>JBCBHI010000894.1:0-2727 GCA_038525885.1 Bacteroidota bacterium | reverse complement strand
CCTACAGCCCGGAGAAGCCGCCTTGGAGTGGGTGCGGTTTCCCTGGCGCAACCAAACCTATTATTCTAGCTCGGTGGCCAAACGGGGTAAGTAGACTACCTCCGGGTGTTTGGCCTCTGGCCGGATGATGTACGCGGCATAGAAAGCCGAGTCAGAATAATAGGTTTGGTTGCGCCAGGGAAACCGCACCCACTCCAAGGCGGCTTCTCCGGGCTGTAGGCGCTTTTGGACTTGCTGCCAGCGTACGGACTTTATCTGTAGCTGATCCGCAAAGCCGTTGGCCTCGGTAGCCAGGCGGTCTTCTAGTTGGCTTACCCGGTCTTGCAAGATCCGCAGGGAGTCTTCGGTGATGATCAAAGAGGTATCGCCCAAGGCCCGTTGCTTGCTCTGGAAGGCCCCCATCAGCGCCTGTTTCTTGCCCAACCACTCGGCATACAGGGCCTGGATGGCTGGGTCCTGACTCCCCAAAAAGGCTTCCTTGCGACGCTGAGAGCCTTTGAACCCAATGGATTTGGTCAGTAACAGGTTGTTGTAGGCCTGCCCTACCGCCCTGGCGTACCCTGCGTCTGACCGCTGCTGGCTCAGCCAGACAAAGGCGTGGTAGTTATCGTATCCCTCCTTGAGCAGTTCGTTGAAATAGGTAACAAAGGCTTGCTCGCCAAAGCTAAAGAGAATGTCGTTGATCCAGTCGATATTCTTTTCGAACAGTAAGCGGTAAGTGCGACCAGCCTCCTGGAAGTCCCCGTCGCGCATTCTAAGGTAGGCATAGGTGCTCCAGGGCTGAGTGGCGAAGGTGAAATCGCGGTTGGTTTCCAGGGTTTTCAATACGGCCTGGTACAACTCTGGGTAATCCTGGGCACCCAAAAAGCCCAAATAGGCGACGTTTTGGTACTCATTGGCCACAATGTTGTACCGCTCATAGTACTGCATGTACTCCCTTAGGGCTTCAATATGCTGGGCGTTGGCGGCGGGGTTTACGCGCTGCCCTCCGCGTTTGGCAGCAAACAAGGGGTGGTAGGAAAGGTAGGGTTGATCCTGAATAGTGGGATTGGCCTGGGTGCAGTTTACCCAAAGCGCGTTCAGGGAATCATAAGCCCGCCATGCGGCATCGGCCCGGTCAAAATCGCCTAGCTGCTCGTAAGCTATTGCCTCTACCTGGGCCGTCAGGGAGGGGTATACATTGCAAGGATTGGCATCAGGCGCTACCAAGCTGCTGAAGTAGGCATACTGCTCAGTGGCGGCCTGCTGATACCGGAAAAAGTCTCCGGTAAACAGGTAGTACAGCATGCGAGACATCAGCCATTCGGACTGGTAACCCGGGGCGGCATAGGGCCCGGCCGTTTGGTAGAGTTCTTCCAGCCGACTGATCAAAGCCCTGGCCCTTTGGTAGCGCCCAGTTTTGAGCAGAAACCAGATGAAATAGGTCTTGGAGTGGAAGGTTTGCAGGGCGTCCTCTTCCAGGCTGGTGGCCTTTTGGTAGTAGAAATATGCCTGGTCAAAGTCGCCTTTCCGTTCCATACCCACCGCCAACCAGTAGTAGTTGGAATAGTTCTGTAGCGCTGGATGCTGCCGCAAGTGCTTTTCGGCCCGGTACGGGGCCTTGGGGTCGTCGTTGTTGAACAGGTTAGGATAGAGCTCATTGTACCAAACGGCGTCGTAGTCACTACCCGAGGAAGCGGCCTGGGTAGCCACCTGGGTGAGCTCCTGCAGCTTGGCCTCGTACTGTTCTTTGGTACGCTGGGCCATGGGCTCATCAAGTGCCTGGGTAGTGAATATCTGATGGAGCAAGTAGTAGTTCACATAGGTCTGTAGCTCCGCTTCTTTTTCTACCCACTGGTACAGCTCCTTGGCGAGTGTCACGGCATCATCAGGGGTCTCGGCCAGGTAAATAGGGTTCAAGCGCTCGTAGAACTGCTCTTCCAGCGTTTGGGCTTGTATACCCACCCCCAAAAGCATCAAACTAAAAAGTAGTGTAAGCCGCATAGGATAAAAATAAGGTGAGCCGGGCGGATATCCGAAGCAGGACAGGGCGATTGCGTGCTAATATCTCAATGATGGTCTCTGGAAGGGCCGATACACCTTATGGGGCTGTATCGACAGCCAAGAGAAAAATTGAGTCACCAAAATTTTGTTTGGTGCCAAGAAATCTCCCGTCCCGTCTAGCGGACGGTTTAAACCGTCCGCTAGACGGGACGGGAGGCCAATCCTGATGTACCTCTAAGAACCCCTCCTCGAGGAAGGGAGAGTTAAAACTCCCTTTCACTTTCCAGGAGAATCAATTACAGAAGAGAATTTAGCTGCAAAATCGTTACCTTGGTACATTAGCTAGGCAACTCTCGATTTCACTTCCTGAGTGCTAAACACAGGCGTTTTTTTTCCTTCTCACTTCCCGCTTCTCTATTCTCACTTCTAATTTGCCGTATCTTCGTTCCCCATGGCCAAGGACTTCTCATACTTCATCAGTAAGCGCATCCGCACCAATGCCACCGGTAGGTTTTCGGCTACCATTCAGCGAATTGCCATCGGCAGTATAGCGGTGGGCCTGGCCGTGATGATTGTGTCGCAGTTTATCCTGGGAGGTTTCCGGGCCACTATCCAAGAGAAGATTTTCAGCTTTGGCGCTCATGTGCTGGTGACCAAATACTCGAACACCAACAGCTATGACGAGAACCCGGTCAACCTGGACAATCACCTCTACTTTCACCCCGAAGAGTACGAATACGTAGC
>JBCBHI010000893.1:0-2728 GCA_038525885.1 Bacteroidota bacterium | reverse complement strand
CTAGGCCCGGGATCATAATGTGTAAAGGTATTGCCAGCTTTGTGTACTAATCCGCCTCCATTGGTAGCTATCCAAAGGCCCTGATTGTCCTCAAAAAGGCTCCAAATACCATTGGTGGTAAAGGCAGGACTGGTGGACTTATCGTACTTAGTGAATTGAACTCCGTCAAACTTTACGAGCCCATCGTATGTTCCAAACCATAGATAGTTATCCTTGCCTAGCAGGCAGTCATTTACAGTGTTGCTAGGAAGCCCATCTTCTACTCTCCATGCATCGGTAGTGTATTGGGTAAGTCGTCGGTTAGGATTGAGAGAGTTGGGAAGTGGCTGACCTGTGGTTAAGATGGCAAGGAAATTGCTGAAACAAAGGAAAATAATTACTCTCCAAAAAGAGCTTAAGCCCATAGCTACGGCTTGATTCCTTGGATGCATACGAGCGTTGGAAATGTCGTTTTTGGGTGTTAGAAAATTAAAAATAACGGAAAAAGGGTATTTTCCGTCATCCATTGAGGCTCATTTGCGGTTGTGAGTAATCCATAAAAGTCCACCGGTAACCTATGAAGTATTTGTACACAACAACCTTATTAATTGTTTTTACCAATTCTCTTTTTGCCCAAGTAGATACCTTAATTCTTGACTCACTTTATGCTCCTGCCCAGGCCATTGGTGATTCATTAGGCGGAGAAAGAGAGGGTTTTTGGACCTTCTTGAATGCAAAAGGAGATACTCTGGAAAGAGGCTATTATACCGCAGGGGAAAAGGATAGCGTTTGGCGTACGTATGATCTGGAAGTAGGCGAAGTGACGGAAGCTCGTTACACAAAGAACGTGTTGAATGGGCCCTTTCGGTTATATAATACGGAGGGAAATGTGCTTATGTCTGGCAACTATGTGGATGGCATCGAATCGGGCAAATGGCTGGAGTATCATTCCAACAGGCAAATCCGTACTTCAGGTGAGTTTCAAAACGGGCTGAAGGAAGGGGATTGGTTTGTGTTCCATGAGAATGGACAAAAAGCAATTGATTCGGAATATAAGAATGGTTGGCTTACTGGCTCTTATTATGAATACAATGATTACGGAGTAATCCTCCTTGAAACTAGTTATCAAGAGAATATTCCTGATGGAGACTGGCGGGAGTTCAACCTGATTGGGGATCTCATCATCACAGGCAAATATGAGAACAAAGGCCGCACAGGTACCTGGAAGACTTACCACGATAATGGGAATCAATATGCCAGAGAAGAGTATCTGGAAGGTAAGGCGAATGGCGTATGGTGGTACTATGACGAAACTCGTACGGTAACCCAAAAGAAGACCTATGAAGACGGATGGCTGCAAGGCCAGTCTATCACCTACCATTCTAATGGAAAACCTAATAGGATTGAGTGGTATACGAAAGGAGATCTAGATTCTGCGTATAAGGAACTGCACAGGGATGGAGTACTGGCAGTGGAAGGACAGTATGTATATGGTGGACGCAACGGGGCTTGGATTACCTATCATACTAACGGAAAGATATCTGCTGCGGGTAATTACGTATGGGATGCGGCTGATAGTACTTGGGAGTTCTATTCTGAGCAAGGTATCCTACTTAGCAAAGGAGACTATCAAATTGGCCTGGAACACGGTCAGTGGTTTAGTTTCTATTCCAATGGGGGTATTGCTAGTATTGGGAGCTACCGCTATGGTGAAAAGGATGGCCTGTGGGGACATTTTTACCCCAATGGTGATTTGATGAGGGAAGAGCGGTGGACGCGAGGTAGATTGCTTAGCATTGAGAAGTCCTTGGATGGAAAAGGAGAGGCCTTGAGTGCAGGTTCTTTGCAAGAAGGAAGTGGTTCTGTACTGCTGTACCATAGAAACGGTAAACTAGCCGAAGACCTGTACTTTACGAATGGTTGGCTCGATGGTAAGTATTCTACTTACTATACTAATGGGAACAAAGAAGCGGTAGGTGCTTTTGTATTGGGACTAAAGCACGGTGATTGGAAGAATTATCACCGAAACGGCAACCTGGAATCAGTTGGTGAATACACGCACGGGGAAAAATCCGGCTATTGGCGGTACTATGACTCTGAAGGTAATATGATTGACTACATAGAACATGAAGGAGAAGAGGAGATTTCTATTCTAACCAGGTAGATATCTTATCTAGAGAGAAGGCAATAAAAAGGCCCTGTTCCGAATTTGGAGCAGGGCCTTTCTGATTTTGGAGGCAGAAACCGTTAACGCTTGCGTTTATTCTTCCCTTTGTTGGGCTGATTACGTACTTGGTTTTGCTGCTTTTGCTTTTGAGCTTGTCGCTCTTTCTGTGCTGCCTCACTGGCTTTCATGGCTTCCTCAAGCCGTGACTGGAATTTAGATTTCTTCCGGCTACCGCTATTCTTCTTATTCTCCTCAAGGATGGCCTTGATCTTGTCCTCGTCAATGTAACGGCGGATCAAAGTTTGCTGCCCAAAAGTGATCAGGTTACTTACAAAGTAGTAGAAAGTAAGTGCCGCAGGGAAGTTGTTCAGGAAGAACAGGAAGAAGACCGGCATGATGTAAGTGATCGTCTTCATAGGGCCCTGGACCGTCGTTACTTGGTTGTTGAGCCAAGTAGTGAGAATGGTGGTGGCAGTCATCAGGATGGTGAACAAACTAATATGATTCCATCCGATAAGGGGTAGGGGAGTTTTCCAGCTAATGATGCTATCAAACGTAGAAAGTTCATGAGCCCATAAGAAT
>JBCBHI010000892.1:0-2730 GCA_038525885.1 Bacteroidota bacterium | reverse complement strand
CCTGCACCCGCCCTACTCAAGCGTTGGAAGAAATACCTGGTCCGGTATTATCAGCGCCACGGCAATACTCTTACCCGGGCAGGCTGGCCGCGGGTATGTCAACGCACTGAACCTGTTTCCCGAGCTACCGTAGTCAGTCTGGGGGCAGCAGTAGTCCGGCGCGATTGGTTGATCCAAGCCCCTTATGACGAAGTACTTGACCCTCACGGAATCGGGGATAACTATGGCGTGGCCATTCAATTTCCTGATCCGCAACCTTTCCATATTCTATCCAATCTGGCCGTAAAACATCACCATAGCCAAGCCAATCGCCTTGAGGACACCCGGGCTTTTTATCGCCGGGGGCTGGCCTTGCATCATTTCCTCCGACTACACCGTGGCCCGGCTACCCGACTGTGGTACGGCGGGTCTTTGGTGGGGCTAGGCATTCGAATGACGCTCTCCAGAAACCGCTTGGGCATACGTGCCGTCGCCAAGCTATTGGCCAGCTGGGCCATGGGCCAAAATCCCTATGCATCCGCGGCCAAAAAAGGGCAAAAACGGGTGGTTCCTTCTCTGTAAACAAAAACCTCCTTCACGGGTGGTGAAGGAGGCTTAAAATGTTCGACTAGAATCAAGTACTACTCATCTCCCATATCATGGGCAGCTTGGGCCGCAGCCTGTGCTTGCTTTAAGGATTGCAATATGTCGGGTTCATTAAACCCTTGCCCCGTGGCACTACCCGTAGGTATAGTCACAAAACTAAAGTCAGCACCGTTGAGCTGAGCACCAAAACCATGACAACCCTGGCAACCGCCCATGTTGAGACGCATGCCTCCTTCTACGGTGTTATAGAGCTGGCCTTCAAAAGTTTTGGAGCCGGGATTAATATCATTGCTCTGAGGAAAACGGGCCAAGGCATAATCAGATTCTATCACGTAGTTGGCTAGGTAATAGTTATCCGAAGTGGAATCACTCGTAGGCCGTCCCTGAACTCCAGTCAGCTTATAATTGAGCAATACGCTGTTGGGGTTAGACGCTTTGATGAAGTTATGGTATGCCGTAGTCACCGAATCAGTAACACTCAGAATTCCGAAAGGAACCACATCTTTCAGACTCACGCCGCCCGGTGTGTCAAGGGAGGCATTGCTTGACAAGTTGATGTACTGATAGTCATCGGTACGGTCGGTAACGTGCTCAAACGTGGCGAAAACGAAAGAAGGATAGTTCTCTGTTTTGTGAATGATGTGCATGCCAATCAGGCCAAACATACCCTCCTGATAGTAAGTGCCTTCTGTTTCCATAGCATGGGTACCATCATCAGCCGGATTGGCCGCGCTAGTATAGTAAATCGCCGGAGAATGGATGATGGTTGCCAAAAAAGCAGAATCATTTTGCTCAGCCTGAGAAAGTTTGCGCCAGGCAGTTTTAATCTCAATGGCTCCTTCACTCCCGTTCATCGTGCCACAAGGGAAACACAAAGTAGTCGCCGTATCCGCTGCCGGAACATTTTGATGACAAGAGGCAACATCATTGGCCTGACCAACCCAATAATTGGCGCTATCTCTCACTTGAGTTCCGGTGGCCTTTTTGGCATCGTGCATGGCCGTTTGGGTACCAAACGTGCGGGCATAATTGTATTCTACCAGATTTACCTTGGCCTGGTATTGCACCTCATCCGTACCGTCTTTGAATAAATAACAAGAGCCAATTTCGTTGTCCTCATCCAAATTATTGTACAACATGTAGGTATTGCCGGACACACTATCTCCCGCCTGTGGAGGGTTCTTGTAGGAATAAACCGGAGTGATCCCGATGGGACCCAGGTTATTATCTGTGGTCAAATACTCCGTACGATGTGCGTAGGTCATCCAGACTGTGGTATCAGGATTATTGCCCATGTCTGCGAAAGATGCGCCATCCGGCATAAAGCGGGCACCGGGTTGGGCTTTCCAATTGAGGGCTACAAATTCTTGCCAGGCAAACACGGAGAGATCGGCCGTGCTAGCCGTTGCGGACACATCACCGGGGACTTGGCTACTCAGGCCAGGCAAGGCATCTCCTGTGCCAATCACGTCCTCACCAGGACCATCGTTAGTATTGCCATCGCAGCCACTTATGAACAGGGCTACGGCCATGAATAGGAGTACCCACAGAAACCGTGAGTTCTTGGAAAAATTCATCATTACAAGGTTAGATTTGTTAATTATTATCAGAAAGATAGGTCTTTTTTACGGAATGCAATTCCAGACTTCTCTCTGAAGATCAACAAACAAACCCAGCCCTAAGAGATAATTAACCAAAAAACTACGTAGCCACGTACCGTTTCAAGTATTGCGAAACCAAGCCCGGATGTAACTGACGATAGCTATCCCAAAACTCTTGGGTGAGCTCTGGACTTACCCCCTGCTGATGATAGGTCATCGATTCTTTTGCCCCCTGGGTCATACTCTGGTGACTCACCTGCTGGTAGGCGGCCAAGGACTGGTCTCGGTGATGGTCCAGTTGATCCAAGAAGGCCCTCACTTTTTCAGGCTCTACTTTAAAGAAAGCCCCGATCTTAGTAATACTCTGTTCTGGTGATTGGACCAAATCCTCGTAATACATCAGCAATTTGGGCCCCGGGTGTACTTCATAGGCTTCCAGGTTAGAAGACAACCACATGGGGGGATGAGGAATATCCGTAGCTTGTAGGTATTGCAGCATCCGCCCTTCATAGGATTTCAGCACCTCGGCTCCGTTCTGCCGGAT
>JBCBHI010000891.1:0-2734 GCA_038525885.1 Bacteroidota bacterium | reverse complement strand
CTCCACGGTTACATTATCCGTAAAGACACAGCCCACTTCATTCGTAGCCGTCAGAAAATAGGTAGTGGTTTCGGATGGGCTCACCGTAGGCATGGGTGAAGTGGGGTTGGACACGGACCCTGTGGGTGTCCACAAATAGGAATTGCCTCCACTGGCAAATAGCTGAGCCTGCGCCCCAAGGCAGATCGCCTGGTCTTCGCCTATTTCAAAATCCCCAGCCCCTACGTGTACCATCGCAATGGCCGAATCCCGCACCAGGCAAGTATTCTCATCTATCACCGTGAGCACCACCCGGTAGGTTCCTTCATCAAAAATGTGGGGAGTATTCTGCTTCCGTGTCTGCACTACCTGAGTACCATCCCCAAAATCCCAAATGTATTCCACGCCTCCATCGCTCAGGTTTTGAAAATCTACCCGAAAGGGGGCACATCCCGTAATCATCCCGGTACTACTGTTGGCTGCTGGCACGGACGCCAAATCCGCCCGAATGGCCGAAAAATCAAATTTGAAGGCTGCGTTGTTGCACCGGGTAGAACCGTTGAACCGGGACCATACCCCAGGCGTAGTAGGAAAGCCGCTGCTACCGCTGCAGGAAGCACACACACTTTGGTATACAATACCTCGCTTGTCAAAGCGGCTCGTACCCCCATCCACGTGGTCACGGCCGGAACCACCTCCCGTAGCTACTTCACCGAAGTAAGAACCATACAAAAGCCCGGAAGCATCCCGCTGAAGTACAGCCAGATAAAAATCATTGAAATCGGTGGTATTCCGGTAGGCATCCCCACTCAGGGGTAGCCGGGAATTCTCAATGGAGAATCCGGGATTACTAAAGCCAAACCAACCCGACATATAGATATTTCCACACTCGTTGACCAGGAAAGCCGTAGGGCTAAAGTCAGGGTCGCCAACACCCGAGCCAATGGCCGTGGACCATCCCGTACTATCAAGCATGGGCGAAAGCTGGTGCAGGAATTGCCCACTGTTTGCCACGGACAACACAGACCCTACTACGGGATAGTCACCGTACGTGGAACCCAAGGCGAACACCTGGCCAGCCGTATCGATATCCACAAAATACACCTGGTCGTCTTCTGGAGTACCCAGAAAGGTACCCGCTAGCAATTGGCCGGTAGGCGAGAATAGCGATACATACCCTTCTACCCCACCAGCCAAATTCGGCTGGGCTCCTCCCAAGATTCCCGGAAAGGCAGCGCTATTGGTCCCCCCGCCAATCAACACATTACCATTGGCCGTTACCTTTACCGAAGTAGCAGCATCCGCCCCGGCTCCCCCCAGGTAGGTAGCAAAGCGCAGGCTAAAATCCGGGTTGAGACTCACCACCAGGGCATCAGAATTTCCTCCCAACGTTTGCTGAAAGGCTCCTCCCGTAACTGGAAAATCAGCCGATTGGGTAAGTGAAGCGAAGTACAGATTGCCTGTTTGGTCCGCAATGATATCTCCCCGAAAATCATCGCCATAGAAGAAGTGTAAACGGCTGGTGTCTGGGCGGACGCCCTCATTTTTTGTTCCTCCCAAGTACGTAGAGCCCAATAGCTCGTTGCCGTTAGGAGAAAGGCGAGTAACTATTAGGTCGCTTCCTTCTGGAAAAAACCCGGCACTCGTTCGGGTTGAATCTCCACCTTGGAAACTAGATCTGCCTACCCCAAGCACCGGAACGGTAGGGAAACCACTGCCCCCGGCAATCCCCAACATGACCAGGGAATGGTCCGGGGCAACCAATAGGCTTTGGGGAACCTCTGGGCCTAAACCGCCCAAATAAGTGGCATAGATCAGGCTACTCCCCACACTATCGTAGGCCTGAATACCAATATCTACTGCACCTGACCAAGTCTCCTGAAAAGCCCCCACCGTGGTAGGAAACCCCGAATTGAACACAATGCCCCCGGAGTACAAATTACCCTCGTCATCATAGCAGGCCGTGAACCCCCAGTTATCTGCGCTGGAACCCGAGTAGGTTGAAAACACAAGCACTGGGTCAATAATTAGGGGCAAGGTAGGATCATAGCCGTATGGGAACTCAAAGGAAACCACGGTACCATCCAGCACAAAGTTGCACGGCACCTCATGCTGCCTCCCTCCTACTTCTTGATAGGCCCGGGGTGCTTCTTCTACCCACTCTTGGTAGTGGGTCTGGATCACCAACTGGCCCTGCACCACCTCCAGAGCGCGAGCCCCCGAGAATTCCATGCGGATTTGGTGGGGGTCAGCCCCGGGAGCCAACACCCAGTCGTACTTGGGCAGTACATCATCAGAATAAAACAGGAGGTCCGTACCGGGATATACCTCTTTCAGCCTCACCGCCTGACTCAGCGGCACATCGGATGCCCAGCGGGATTCATCGTCACCCAGAAAATAGTTGTGGTGAAACGGATACATCTTCTCTTGTACCGAATTCTGGGTATTGCCTCCCAAAAAGGCTACTTCTATGGCTTCATAGCGAATGGGTCGCTCACCAGGCTGAAAATGGGCTGCCCTACTCTGAGGGCCTTTTCCCTCTTGTGGTAGGTGGTGATCAGCCAACCACTGAGAATCATGCGGGTGGCGAAGGGCTAGCCGATATCCATTGGGTTGCAACCAGAGCACCCCTCCGTCAGGTAGCTGGGTACGGTATTGGACCTGAGCAGGCCACTGGCCCCGGTTAGCCACAAACTGAAGACTGCCCATAACTGGATCTTCATAGGCCATCGCAGGCATATTCCACCCCAAAAGT
>JBCBHI010000890.1:0-2737 GCA_038525885.1 Bacteroidota bacterium | reverse complement strand
TTTCCGCCATTCTTTGTTAAAACCGGGGGACTTTCGTTTTTTTGCTGACCCTAAAAAAAGGCCATTTTTTATACATTTAGGCCATTTTAGGCAAAAATTTTCTATTCAACTGTTTCAGCAAAAGTTATCATGAAACGCACCAAAATTAAAGACCTCCTTAGCGGACAGCAGGAGGGCCAGTCTGTGCTAGCACAGGGCTGGGTACGCACCGTGCGCAGCAGCAAAAACGTAAGTTTCATCGCGCTAAACGACGGTAGTACCCTCAATAATTTGCAGGTGGTAGCCGATGCTGAGCAATTTAGTGAAGAAGACTTAGCCAAGGTAGCCACCGGAGCGTGCATCAGTGTAGAAGGAGAACTGGTAGCCTCACAAGGGGCGGGGCAAAAAGTAGAGCTCAAAGCCACCACGTTGGTGGTACTGGGCGAAGCCGACCCCGCCAAGTATCCGCTGCAGCCAAAGCGCCACAGCCTGGAGTTTCTGCGCGAAATCGCACACTTGCGTGCCCGTACGAACACCTTTAGCGCCATCTACCGCATTCGTCACCAGATGATCTATGCCGTGCACACCTTCTTTCACCAGAAGGGCTTTGTAAACGTGCATACGCCCATCATTACCGGTTCGGATGCCGAAGGCGCGGGCGAAATGTTCCGCGTTACCACCCTGCCCCCTACCAACCCACCCCTCACTGAGGAAGGCGAAGTAGACTACAAGGAGGACTTCTTTGATAAAGAAACCAACCTCACCGTATCCGGTCAGCTGGAAGGCGAAACCGCCGCCATGGCCTTGGGCGAGATATACACCTTCGGGCCCACTTTCCGGGCAGAAAACTCCAACACCAGCCGCCACCTGGCGGAGTTCTGGATGATAGAGCCGGAAATGGCTTTCTATGACTTGCAGGACAACATGGACCTGGCCCAGGAGTTCATCCAGTACGTGGTGAAATGGGCCCTGGACCACTGCCGGGAGGACGTTGAGTTCCTCAACAAACGCCAGCTGGACGAGGAGAAGAACCTGCCCGCGGACAAGCGCAACGAGCTGTCCCTCATTGAGCGGATGGAATTTGTGGTCAACAATGACTTCGAGCGCGTTTCGTATACGGATGCCATTCAGATTCTGCGCAACAGCAAGCCCAACAAGAAGAAGAAGTTCCAGTACCTGATCGAGGAGTGGGGCGCTGACTTGCAGAGCGAACACGAGCGCTTCCTGGTAGAGAAGCACTTCAAGAAGCCCGTGATTTTGTTCGATTATCCGAAGGAAATCAAGTCGTTCTACATGCGGCACAACGACGATGGCAAAACCGTAGCGGCTATGGACGTGCTGTTCCCTGGCATCGGGGAGATCATCGGGGGCTCGCAGCGAGAAGAGCGTCTGGAACCGCTATTGGCCAGGATGGCCGAGGTGGGTATTCCTGAGGAGGAAATGGAGTGGTTCCTGGACACGCGCCGTTTTGGCACGGCGCCGCACAGCGGCTTTGGCCTTGGCTTCGAGCGCCTGATCATGTTCGTAAGCGGCATGGGCAACATCCGCGACGTGATTCCCTTCCCTCGTACCCCCGGCAGCGCCGAGTTTTAATCCTCAACCGGGCGGCCCTCACCTTAGAGAATGTCCCACCCGAACGGATAGGTATATAGAAGGTGCGTTGCTTCGGCAGCGCACCTTTTTTTATTGCTGGCACGCAGCTTGAAAGCAGCTTTCGGGCTAATGTATTTTGAGTTTGGGTGAAAGGATTGGCTTTGTGCAGAGCCACAGCGTATCACCTCCCTAGCCGATAGGTAACTGGGTATAATTTCATCAAAAGCGCCTCACGGCACTCATAGGGCCATGCTAATTGAGTAAAACCGCCCTGAGGGGAAGCCTCTTCCCGTTTTTGTGGTCCGGCGACCCACTGGCATGGAAGTTTCTTCCATGTCCAATCACCTATTAGAAGGAACTTTGTTCCGACTCGCCCCTTCAACACGCCGTGCCGCTGGCACTTCTACTATCCTGGTATCCAAGTTACCCTCACTGAAGTAAGGGCCTACATGAGTTGGTCGCAAGGCGACCCTGGGTTTCCGCAGATGATTTGCTGTCCCTGGCTTCACTAGTTCCAGAGTTTCCCTAGAGGCGGCAGGTGGCGCGAGCCATAGTCCCCAGCGGGGATGGAAAACCATAACCTAGTACGTAATTGCTAGGTCAGTGAGGCCCACCACCCTCAATAGTCCACGTAGTGGACGACAGCTCTGCACCTAAGCAAGGTATGGCGAATGCCGCCCTCCCCGAGGGCTTAGATTGGAAGAGGCAATAGTCCCCGGAGTCACCTCTGGGGGTAAAGTCTTTCGTTCCCTACCGGGAACTACAAGCGATGCTGAATGCTTCACCAAGCTATCCCACTGGGGCCGTATCAAAAACCTTGGAAAGTTTTGGGGCACTAAACTTACTTTGGGCTAATTGTGGGAGCAGGTGTTGACCATCGGTCTGACGGCTTTCTACATGACGCATAAAGCCGTCAGACCGGTTTCCCTCGCGATGCGGTGGCCAAAAACAAAGGATTATTTACTCCTACTGGCATGGAAGTTTCTTCCATGGCCAATCGCCAATAGATGGAACTTTGTTCTGATTCACCTTAGTAGCAAGTCCTATGCATTCCTACCCCCTATGAGCGCCTCGCGGAGCGGCGCTTTAAATGAATCTAAACTCGGCCTACGCACCGCGATAATCCTGCCTTGCTGAGGCTCTTAGGAAGAATGATTTGCTTGCC
>JBCBHI010000889.1:0-2737 GCA_038525885.1 Bacteroidota bacterium | reverse complement strand
CAGCACTTTGTGGGAGCAGGCTTGGTAGACAACATCAACAACGGTATAAAATGGGCGGTAGACCAAGGCGCCCAAGTGATCAATATGAGCCTGGGTATCCCCCATGAGGGAGGCGGGCTGCCGCACCAGGAGGTGATTACCTATGCCCACCGCAAGGGGGCTACGGTGGTGGCAGCCTCGGGCAACGACGGCACGGATGAACGCTACTACCCCGGTGCACTGAAGGGGGTGATTGCGGTGGGAGCCCTGGAAGCTGCCGGACAGCAAGTGGCCTCCTACACCAGCTTCGGCAAGGTAACCTTGCTGGCACCCGGCACCCAAGTGTACAGCACGCATGTAAACGGAGGGTACGCCTTTGCCTCGGGCACCAGCCAGGCGGCCCCATTTGTGGCAGGTATTGTAGCCCTGCTGCAAGCACATGCCCTGAAGAAATATGGCCAGCTACTCTCCTACCGGCAGGTGCGATCCCTACTCATCCGCACCGCAGACCGGCCTGGCACTCAGGAATATGAGGAGCGGGCAGGCTTTGGGCGAATCAACCCTTGGGACGCCTTCCGACAATTAGACTATTCAAAAAGTAAACTAGAATTCGTATGACAACCCAGAATTCCCAGTACGGTGGATACGCCTCAGCGGCAAACACCGAAAATGCGGCGCAGGCCTACGAACCCAATAGGTATTCGGGCACTACGCTACAGCCTGAAAAGCACCCCTACCTCGGGTTAGTGCGCCCGCAAACACGCGCACTAGGCACCGAAGTAAGTAAGGCCCTCACTCAAGTAAAACAGGAATGGCTCACCGCATCTGCCACTGAGGATATGGATGCCGCAGCCGCAGCCCTGATCAGCCAGTATGGCAATACGCTGTACGAGGTAAAAACCTTGCTGGGCCAGGAGGCACTCAACGATGCCGAACGCTACCTGTTGGGCGACAAGGCACTGTACCTGGCGGTATTGAAAATGGCTACCGAGGAGCTGGCCAACAACAACGATGTGCAGGGCAGTGTGAGCCGGAACATCGTGATCCTGATGGCCAATAAGTACACCAAAAATCTCATGAATGACTTCTTGAGCGAGGCCGTGCAGAATGTACTCGCCGCCCGCAACATAGTGCTAGAGATGCTGCAAAAGGAAGAAGAACCCCAAAATTAAACCTCAATAACAGACATATTATGACAACGTATGCAATGGGTCAGGGGACTACGGTCCTGGACCGAATCATCAATATGCTATGGGACCAGGGCATCAATTTGGGCAACCTGGGCACCGATATTCTGGACCTTTACAATCTGGTACAGGCCCAAGGCGATGTACCCTTGATTGTAGACAAATACTTGAGCCGTGGCGAGATTGATTCCTCCCGGGTGAACGAGGCCATCCACAAGGAGATGGTCAATTATCTGATCTCCTTAGGTCTCACCTTCGACGGTGCCTTTGACGTAAATGGCGACCTGACGGACGCCTATGATGAGTACCTCGCACTGTCCTACAAACAAGCGCTGGATGTATCCTACGGCCGGGTAGACCCCATCAACCAGATATACCAACCGGGTAAATCCGTAGCCTGGAACTTTGAGGTAGACTACTATCAGGATGTAGAGGACATTGAGGTGGAGCCCGAAAACGTACGTGCTGCCGGGGCCCTCATGTTTGTGAAACAGAACGACCGGGCAGGAGTATTCGCTACCGCCGACCGGGCTACAGAGCGTTGGTCTTTGGGAAGCCTCAACATCCAAAACCCCGATACCGTAGCTAAGCTTTACCGCTACCACAAGCGCCGCAATGACCGCCTGAGCGATCAGGAACGCCAGCTCGCCTACCACCAGGTATTTGCGGAAGGCAATGTGCAGTCACTACCCGGTATGCGGGTGAACGCGCAGTACCGCAAGGTGATGGACTCCGTGCTCAACGAGGCTGTCGAGTTCATTAGCAAGACGGAAAGCAATGAGCTGGGCGGATATGGCAACGTATCCAAAGAACCCCTGTTCCAGGCCATGCGCACCCTGCGGTACAACCTAAGCTCGCATACGCAAGGCAAGGTACACATGGACATCTTCGAGCTATACGCCCAGCTGCAAGACTGCATCGACATCCTGCGCTCGCCCGAGGTGATTTCGCAAATGGCCGGAGGCAGCTATCAGAGCATTTGGGGCTTAGTGGAGCGCACCATGGAAGAAATGGGGCAGGAGACGAACGTGGCAGCCAGCAAAACGGCAGCCGTAGAGGCCGATAAGATCTTCAAATTCCTGGCCGACTTCGACTACACTCGTCGCCATGCCTATGACATCACCCCCTTCCTACGGTCTATTGAAGCCTTCATTCTGGCACAAAGCCAGCTAGGTGAGGTACGCAGCATGCCTTCCGGTTCGCACCATGCCGATGCCGGGGAGTACGATGAGTTTGAAGAGGTAATGGAAGACGACGATTTCGATAACTGGGACTAAGTCCTTTCACCTAACGGAGATGACGTATGCATGAAAAGCAAGAAAACGCTCACCTGAAGGAAAAGGCCCGGGAGAATGCCAAACTAGCCTTGGCGGCTAGTGCGTCCTTCCAGCAGCTGAATCAGGAAGAGCAATACCAACTGTACCGCAGAACGGTAGAGGATGAGTACCAAAACCTGGCCGCCCAACAAGGCCTGAGTACCGGCATGCGCCGGAGACCTGCCAGCTTGGCCGCCATTTCGGTTTGTTGCACGCTGTTGGTGGTGCTCACCGATACCTCTGTGCTGTTGGTCT
>JBCBHI010000888.1:0-2741 GCA_038525885.1 Bacteroidota bacterium | reverse complement strand
AGTAGGTGGTACCTAGCCACAGTAAGATGAATAGTAGGGATGTGGACTTGTGCATAGGGGTGAGCATTAGAAGGTGAACTGATAGGTGACTGAAGGAATAATAGGTAGCAGACCGAGGACGAGGTATTCCCTGCCTTTTGTGGGTGTAAGCTCGCTCTCAGCTGCTACAAGCAGAAAAGGATTGGTGCGGTTATAAGCATTGTAGACAGACACAATCCAGGCGCGTTCTCCGCGCTTCTTTTGTTTTCGGAAAGTAGCGCTGAGATCCAGCCGGTGGTGAGCTGGGCCCCGGTAGGCATTACGAGGACTTAGATAATCCGTATGATAGCTCGTTAGGCTGCTGCCGTCGGGATTGACCCCTGTGGGCGACAATTCCTCACTGATCCAAGGGCCCCGGCTCTCTGACAAGGCAGGGGTGAAGGGAGCCCCCGAGGTGAAGGTCCAGGCCCCACTCAGGCTGATGCGCTCATTGATGTTGTACATACCCACCACACTGAGGTCATGCCGGCGGTCGTACCGGAAGGGGTAGGCCTGCCCGCGATTGATCTCGTCAAACTGCCGCCAGCTCCAAGCTAGGGTATAGGCCAGCCAGCCCGTAAAGGCTCCCCGTGTTTTGCGAAGCAAGAGCTCACCGCCGTACATCCAGCTGCGGCCCACGGTGATGCGGTCTTGCCAACTCAGGGCGGCATCGAATACCCCGGCCGATTCCTGATACTCAATCACCTGGTCGGCCGTGCGGTAGTAGCCCTCCAGACTGAATTCGTAGCCCTTGGGGTGTGTATGGGTAATGCCTAGGCCGTACTGTACCGCCTGCTGGGGTGCTACCCGGTCCGTTACGGGTACCCACATGTCCGTAGGCAAGGCCACCCCAATGTTGGTGAGTAAGTGCAGGTACTGCGTCATGGTGCTGAAAGAGGCCTTTACACTGGTACGCGGGGCTACCAGCACCCGGGTGCTCAGGCGCGGCTGCACGGAGGTGTAGGTGGTACCATTGACCTGGAAGGCTGAAAAATGTGCCCCCACGTTGGCCCCAAAGTGCTTCCCGAGGGATAGGTTGTCCTCCGCATAGACGGCAAACTCCCAGGCACCCACGGAGTCTTCAGCTACAGAATAGAGGCCGCTGCGCTGGGTATGAAAAGTACGTGCGCCAGGGATAAATCGGTGCCGGGTAGCCAGGCCGCCCACCCGAATCTCATGCCCCGGTACGGGCAGGTATTCCAGGGCTACTTTGGCTGAGTAATCCTGAATGCCCGAGCGGTAATCAAGATCGAAAAAGCTGGTGGCAGTGGTATCCGGGTAGTCCGTCTCTTCCCAGAAGTATTCTTCGGTAGTGAGGTCAAACTCCGAATAGGTGAGCATGCTGTGTAGAAACAGCTTGGGATGTAGCATACTGTTCCAGCGCAAAGTAGCCGTGCGGTTGGCCCAGTCCAGGCCTTGGCGCACCTCAGTCCGCTGGGCCAGTTGTGCTTCCTGTCCGGTTTGAGGGTCCGCTTCCCGGGCCGGTATATCATCGCGGGTTTCCAGGTAAAAGGAGTCCTTGCCGCCATAGAAGCTGAGGAATACCTGATTGCGGTCGGAAAAGCGATGGTTGATTTTGGCATTCAGATCATGGAAGAAATAGCCGGTGCGGTACCGGTCATGTTCTGGGTTGAGCCCCAGGGCGAACAGGGGTTCGGCGAATACATCCAACAGGGTGCGGCGTCCGCTTAGGATGAAGGAGGTTTTGTCGGTGAGGATGGGGCCTTCCAGGGTGAGTTTGGTGGAGATAAGCCCCACCGCAGCCACGCCATGAAACTCCTGGGAGTTGCCCTCCTTCATGGTGATATCCATAACGGAGGCTAGCCGCCCGCCGTACCGGGCCGGGAAACCGCCTTTGATCAGTTCGGCGTTTTTGATGGCGTCTGGATTGAAGACGGAGAATATGCCGAATAGGTGGTTGATGTTGTAAACCGGAGCGCCGTCTAGCAAAATCAAGTTTTGGTCAGGCGTGCCGCCCCGCACGTGCAGGCCCGAGGTGCCCTCTAGCCCACCTGCTACTCCAGGCATAAGCTGCATGGTTTTGAACAGATCTACCTCCCCGAAAAAGGCGGGCAGCTGGCTTACCTCTTTCATATCCAGAGCCAGGCTGCTCATTTGGTTGATTTCGTGCAGGGGATACTGACTCTCTACCACCACTTCTTCTAGCTGTATAGCGTTGGTGAGCCGAAAGGACAAGGTGGTATCCTGAGACAATTCGAAGGCGGTAGCCTGGGGTGCCAGGCCTACAAAAGAGCATTCTAGCGAGACTGGGCCTTCGGGTACCGAGAGACTGAAGAAGCCGTAGGTGTTGGTGACGGTTCCTTCGCCACTCTGTCGGTCATACACCGTAGCTCCCAACAGCCCCTCGCCACTGGCGGCTTCCCGTACGAACCCGGAAATGGTGAAGCGTACCGTTTCCTCCGTAAGCTGTGGGCTGGTCTCCGTAACCGGGGACTTCTTCACGGATACGTTGAAATTGCGGCGGTGAATGATCAGCCGGGCTTGTTGGGTGAGCTCTTCCAGCAAGGCTAGTAGGTTGCCCTCCGTCTTGGGTAAGCGGTACCTGCTTTCGTCAGCCAGTACATCCGTGCTGTAGGCAAAGGCGTAGGGGGTCTGCTCTTCTAGCTGAGCGAAGATTTCGGGCAGCGTAGCTGCTTGTTCGGTGAGTTGCACATGTACCTGGCGAAAGGGTTTGGCCCTTCCGGCCTGGGCAGTAGGCGCTA
>JBCBHI010000887.1:0-2742 GCA_038525885.1 Bacteroidota bacterium | reverse complement strand
TCTGTTTTTCAGGTGGTTAAATTTAAAAATTATTGAGCAGAATTATTTACTACCTCACGCAACCCGAACCGGGTCTTACACATCTTGCCCATGAATGATGTGAGAAAAATGTTGAGGATCCAAAAGTCCAATACAGAAGCCAAACTCCTGGAAGGCTGCCGAAACGGCAACCGGAAAGCCCAACGTGAGCTATACGAGAGGTATAGCCCCACGCTGTATGCCGTGTGCCGTCGGTACATTAAGGAGCTGGATGAGGCGGACGACATCCTCATCAAATCATTCACTCGGATCTTTGAAAAGCTGGATCAATTTAAGGGAGACGGGAGCTTCGAAGGCTGGATGCGTCGCATCGTAGTCAACGAAGCATTGGGGCACCTCAGACGCACCAAAATGTACGTGGAAGTGGATGTAGAACATGCTGACCGCGAGCCCGACTACCAAAATGCAGCTTCTCATCTGGAGGCAGAAGACTTGATGACTCTCATCAACGAACTTCCTCCGGGTTACAGAACAGTTTTTAACCTGTTCGCCATAGAGGGATATTCACACCAAGAAATTGCCGACCAACTCGGCATCAGTGAAAACACCTCCAAATCGCAATTGAGTAGGGCGCGAGCACTCTTGCAAAAGCAACTGGTAGCGCTAGAATCGATAGAAACAACAAAAACGATGGGTCATGAGTAAAGAGCGCATCGATACACTATTTCGCCAAGGGCTGGAAGACCACCGTACTCCACCCCCTTCCCAACTTTGGGACAAGCTAGAGGAGCAGCTAGGTGAGGAAGAGGAGGAAAAACGCGGGTTTTTCATTCTCTACCGAGTGGCAGCAGCCATCATCATCCTGGTACTTGTAGGCTGGTGGGGATTAAGCTTTGATTGGAAAAATCAACAAGGGCAACTGGCAGATACCGGAGAAAGTGAAGAAGTACAAAACCTAGTGGCAACAGGTGAGAGTGAAGAAGTGCAAAATTTGGCGAAAGTAGAGGAATCTACCTCCGTTCAGAGCTTCGCATTGACCGGAGAATCAGAAGAAGTTCAAAACCTCCAACAAAACACTCAAGTAGCAATGGCTGCTAACTCCAAAGACGATACAGGAGAAAGTGAGGAGGTACAAAACTTATTTGTTACTGGAGAAAGTGAAGAAGTTCAGAATAGGGTTTTCGCCCAAACTGAAACAATTCAGCCACTACAAGGAATAGAAGCCATTCAAAGTATATCTGTATCCATAGAATTGGCACCTCAACAAGTCTTCGCCGCCATTTCGGAAGTACCCTTAATTGAGATCCCTGCGGAACTAATCCCTTCCTGGAACGAAATACCCGAAGAAATTGACTTTCAACAGGCCGTTGCACTGGCTAGGGAAATGAAACAGGGAGAAATCACACTAGCGGATTTGCGAAACGCTAAAGATGGGCTCGGTCAAGACAACCCCGTCACTTTAGCTTCTCTGAGGGATGCCAAAAATGAGTTCCTGACCTTCAGTTGGATAGGGGACGACGATTAAGAATAAGGAAAGATCAAAAACAATACTATAACTCAATAATTACTTAGGACTAATGAAAAAGTTATTTCTCATGATGACAGGCGTTGCCTTGTCCGCGGGCATGTGGGCTCAGAGCAACGATACAGACCAAGAGGTTAGTGAAGAACTAGACCAAGCCCAGGAAGAAATTGAAGATGCACTCGAACAAATCGAGGATGCTTTGGAAGATGTCGACCTTGAAAACCTAGTCAACATTCGCTTGGGGAACCACCAGTTTACCTTGGATGAAGAAGGTGGATTTACTTGGGATGACGACGATGACGAGTTCCGCAAGCGTCGTCGGTTCCGCACGGAAGACAGTTGGAATCTAGAGATTGGTCTCAACAACGTTTTGACTGACATCGTGGCCTTCCCCATTGATCAGCCGTACAATCTTAGCACTTGGGAGAGCCATTACATCGCGATTGCCAAAAATTACAGCACAAAGATCGCCGGACCATTATACATAGAGTATGGGGCTAGCGTCTCTTGGTACAACTTTGTATTTGACGATGCAGACGTAAGAGCCATGCGCGGAGCAGACCAAATTGAGTTTTCTTATGACACCTCAGACATCGTACATATCCGTAGCAAAATTCAAGCTCCCTATGTAAACGTTCACTTCGTACCTGTATTGGACCTGAGCAAGGGTACTCTGGACCGTAGCTACCAAGGTAAAGGTTTCCGCATCGGAGCCGGAGGATACGCAGGATACCGCATCGGGGGACGTACCAAAGTCGTATTCGAAGACAATGGCGATCGTCAGCGTCGTACCGATAGAGACCACCTCAACTTAGAGAATTTCCGTTACGGAGTTCGTGGCCAGATCGGCTTCAGAGGCGTAGATCTATTCTTGAACTATGACTTGAACGAAGTATTTGCATCAGGCAGAGGCCCAGATCTCAATGCCTTTAGCTTCGGATTGGTATTCTAATACACACATATACACCTGTTAACTACCTACTCAACCGCTTCTACATGGCCAAACCCCTGCCCTCCCGGCAGGGGTATTTTTTTGACCCAACCTCAATAGGGAAGCTTCGAATCAGTTCGAATTCCTATAGGCAAATGCTAGCGTATTCAGAATACTAGCGGCGTGTCCAATGCAGATAAACTAAGTAGGACATACTGAAAAAGTCATCAATTGCCTCCGGCCTACGCGGCGCGGCTTTAGCCGGATGGTAAAGAATTCCACATAAACAGGGCTTTAGCCTAAGAAA
>JBCBHI010000886.1:0-2742 GCA_038525885.1 Bacteroidota bacterium | reverse complement strand
CTAGGGGCCAGGTGCAGCACCTGCTCAAAGTGCTTATTTGCCCAGACTAAGGCCTTTGAGCAGGTGCTGCACCTGGCCCCTAGTCAGCAGGGCTATCCGCATGGCACCTTCATTCGTGGTCTTGCCTGCGGCTCGCTTAACCAAGTGCAAGCCAAAGCGGGTGAAGGATTTGAGGCTCTCTCCCGAGCGGTTTCTGCACAACCCGACTGGTGGTTTGGTCACTTAGGCTATGACCTCAAAAATGAGCGCGAACAGCTCCGTAGCCAAAACCCAAGGCAGCAAGCATTCCCAGACCTGGCTTTCTTTCGTCCGGCTCATTGGCTTTATGTTGAGAAAGAGCAACTAGTCGTAGAAAGTGTAGAGAATCCCTCGCTGCTTCTGGACGCCATTCTCTCGACTCCGTTACCCTCTGCGCCTACAGCGCTACCTCCACTGGAACCGCACATAACCAAAGAGGCCTACCTAGCCACGGTAGAAAGGCTGCGGCAGCACATTGAAGAGGGGGATGTGTATGAAATCAATTTCTGCCAAGAGTTCTCTGCCTCGGTTGCTGGCCTTGACATGCCAAGCCTGTTTTTAAGCTTACAGAAGCACTCCCCCACTCCCTTTAGTGCCTATTACCGTTGGCAGGACCAATGGATGGCTGGGGCCAGTCCTGAACGCTTTCTCAAGCGACAGGGGTGGCAGCTTATCAGCCAGCCGATCAAGGGAACCGCTCCTCGCCATACAGACCCTGTTTTGGATGAACAGCTGAAGCTAGGACTGCTAGATAGTGAGAAAGAGCGGGCGGAAAACCTGATGATTGTAGACTTGGTGCGCAATGATTTGGCTAGGAGTTGCGAGGCAGGTAGCATCACGGTGGAGGAGCTCTTCGGATTGTATTCCTTCCCTCAAGTGCATCAAATGATAAGCACCGTAACTGGCACCTTGAAAGCAGGCGTATCTGGGGTAGAGGCGATTGCCAGAGCGTTCCCGATGGGTAGCATGACCGGGGCTCCTAAGATCAAGGTGATGGAGCTTATTGAGAAATACGAACAGTCCCGCAGGGGATTATTCTCTGGGGCGGTGGGTTATTTCACCCCCTCCGGTGATTTTGACTTCAACGTGGTCATCCGTAGCCTGTTTTACAACAGCCATACCCAACGGCTAAGCTACCAGGTGGGTAGTGCAATCACCTATGATGCTATACCCGAACAGGAATACCAGGAGTGCATGCTCAAGGCAGAAGCGATGCAACGCGCTTTGGGCCTATCGGCTCAGAATGCTTCTCCTACGGTGAGATAATACGCCGGAGTACCTTCTTGGTCAAACCCCACATCGAACCGAATATTCACCTGATTGGTCTTATCCATTAGGAAACGTAGTCCTGCACCATAGGTGTATCGTAGGGGTACTTGGGTAAACGCGGATAACCGGGGGGCTACTCCGCCAATACTGCCAAAGGCAACCGCGCGAAACCTCCAAAACACGGGCATCCGGTATTCTGCTTGTAGCATCATCAATTGCTTATCCAGATATCTGCCTTGGTAAAAGCCCCGCATCTTTTTGGGGCCGCCCATCAGGGGCATATCATTGAAAGGGGGATCACCAAAGGTGAGATCCGTCCAATAGTTCAAAGCTAAAAGGTGGTCCCACCAAGGCAGGGTATAAAACTGCGAAGCATCAATGGATAACCTACGGTATCGGTAGTCACTCCCCGTCCAGGGAGCATGCACTAAGCCACTGATTTCAAGGAAGGTCCCTTCGCTGGGCCAGAAAATATTATCCCGGGTATCATAATTGGCCACCAACCCGATAGCCGAAACGGTACCGCCCCGACTGCCAGGGATACTATCCGCTGCCAAAGCACCACCCTCTTCAGTATCCGTGATTTCGTATCCATCATACCAATACCTCAACCCTCCGTACCAATGGGGTGACAACTGCCTGAGGTAGTTAAGCCGGGCTCTTGGAAAACGTACCCCATACAACTCTTCCTGATCTACCGATGCTTTGTTGCCTACGCCATAGAAGAAATAGTTGTAGATATAATATCCCACTTCTCCGTAAGCCACATTTTTCTCCTCCCCCCAATACACCCTACCCGAGACATAAGAAAGTACCTGTCTCAACTGGGTATACGCCCCGCCAAAAGTGAGTTGGGAGGCTTGCGTGGTATCTGATTCCTTGGGAAAGCGGAAAGTATAAACCCCACCTGCACCGCCTGCCCATTGGGTTTCTGGAGTAAAATAAACTATCGGGATAACCAAGAAGCTGGAACGCTTCACGGTGTCATTCTTAACTGAATCTGGGGGGAAGTGCAGAGCATACGATTGGGTAGCGCCTAATAAAAGAATTACTCCCAATAGCAGAAGTATTCGCATGATTCAAAAGTAGGGTTTACTAACCGGGAGATTGGATTCCCTTGCGACAAGTCCCATTAATCATCATTACGAATAATCTTCATCTCTACCCTTCTATTCTTTGCGCGCAGTTCTTCGGTGGTATTCTCCGAAATAGGTTGTGCCCCACCATACCCTTTGCCCTGAATTCGCGCTGCTGCTATCCCAGCTTCCACCAGATAGGCTTTCACGGTATTCACCCTGGCTTCCGATAGTTGAACATTGGCCGCCGGATTCCCTCGGTTGTCCGTATGCCCTCCCAGTTCTATCTCCAGTTTGGGATTTTCCTCCATGAGCTTCACCACCGCATCCAGTTCCCCAAAGGATTCAGGCACCATTTCGTCCGACCCTCGGCGAAAAA
>JBCBHI010000885.1:0-2756 GCA_038525885.1 Bacteroidota bacterium | reverse complement strand
GATTTGAAGGAGGTGACCCCTGCTACCGAGCCTGGCACTACATATGCCTACTCCAACGTAGGTGCCGAACTGATAGGCTTCGTATTGGAATCCGTGTACGGCATGAAGATTGACGAATTGCTCCAGGAGGCCTTTCTGGACGAAGCAGGGATGACTCAAACCAGCATAGCATGGACGGATGAGCAGCAAGAGTACGGCACCCAAGGGTACTGGCTGGACAATACTACTCCCTCGCCGCACCTGGCCAATACCCTATGGGGTACAGCAGGCGGCGTAAAGATGAATATGGCTGATATGCTGCGGTATATGGCTTGGCAGCTCAACGGGGAGAATCTCGTAGCCGCAGAATCGCACCGGATGCTGTATGACTCGGGTGGTTCGGTGAAAGTGGCCTACTTCTGGCGTATGCAGCAGGATAAATACGGGACCTCTTATAACCACCATGGTGGTACCACGGGCATGCAAAACTGGCTCTTTCTCTTTCCTGACCATAACCTGGGGATTTCCATCATGACCAACCAAAGCGGCCTTAAAACTCCCAAGTTCCTTGCCCAGACGGTGCAGAAAATTCTGAAGGATATTGTGAAAGTGTAAGCCACTTAGGGGATAGCCTAGTTCCGCCACTTTGCTGATGCAGGTGCAGATTCCTTCGGAAGTAGCCGTATATTCCCTTCGCCTAAGCCCAACCTATTATGAGTAAGCCACAAAGTGAAGCAGACTTGAAAACCCGAGTCCTGGCCCTGAAAGAGACCCTGGAGGAGTTCTACCTCCGTCGGAATAAGCAGCTGCGTAGCTATGAAGAGCCAGCATCCCTTAATCCCACCCTGTCCGAAGCTAAGCTTAGTCAGTTTGAAGCTCAACATGGTTTCAGCCTATCCCCGGAGTATCGGGCCTATCTCAAATACTTGAGTAATGGGCTGGAGAGCCCGGTTGGTCTGTTTCCTTTGGAGAAGAGCTACCCATTGAACCGCTCTGGGTTGAGCGATGAGGATAAGTTGAAGGCCTTTGCCAAGGTGGGATTGCCCTTTCCCTACCGGGAAGAGGAGCGTGAGCAGCACAAGGAGCAGTTTGAGGCGCTTGGAGGATGGGGATCTTCTGCAGCAGAGGACCACGGACGGCAAGGCGCTTTGATTTTGGCCGATGACGGCTGCGATCAGTTGACGCTCCTGGAAGTAACCGGAGAGAACCCGGACCGCCTGTGGTTTGATGATATGGCTAATGAGAGCTTTCTGTACCCGATAGCCGACTCTTTTTTGGATTGGCTCACTGCTTTAACTCAGCGGGCATTAGCGGAATTGTAGTTTACTCTCTGGTTCCCCGAATTATCTACGGTGATTACCCAAGGCATTACCCACTTGAGTTTGGGAGAAACAACTAAGGCAATGCATTGGCTTTGAATGAGTTGAGTTTTTGCGTGAGGGACGCAAGGCCTAGGCGGCCCCGCATTGTATGAGCTCCTCCTCCGGCACCCTGAGGCTCCGCTGCGTGGAGGGCCTCGAAGGGTGCCGACGGCGCGGGGGTACGCCCAATGTCATTAAGTTAAGCCGTGCTCGGTCGCAATTGCATTGTGACCGCATCTTCTATGCGCATTTTAAATGCGCAACTGTGGTAAGAGAGGGCAATACAATTGCCCAACAAAGAACAGATCGCATTCAGAAATGCGATCCAGCTTTTCTAAACTTAATGGCATTGGGGGCAAGCCCAGATATCAACCCGAACACAGGCTATCAGGCAAGGTTCTCGGTTGATATCCGCGTGGTCCTCACAATCTTGCTGAGTCCCCCGGATCTCGAAGCTGCCGTTGGGTAATGCATGAATGGTTTTGCCATAGTCGTTGTAAACCTCACCGTAGTTCTTTTGCCAACGTTGCTTGTCTTGGGCATCTACCCGGAGTAGAAATACATCGTAGTTGCCTACGCCAAAACTGCTGGTGGACCCCACCATGAGGCACGAGAGTTAATAACCCAATCGCCCTATTTCTAACCAAAAATGGGCAACCCCAAGGGGCTGCCCAGATAGCCAGTTGCGTCTAGATTGCTGGTTTATTCCACGATTAGTTTGTGGATCTTTTTGCCTTCTGTATCCCAGGCCACCACCAGGTAGGTGCCGGGTTCCAGGCCGGATATATCTAGGCGAGCTTGGTAATCCTCTACCTCGCTAATGGTTTTCACGGTTTGGCCTACCAGATTGATCACTGATACCTGTTTTAGAAGGTAGCCGGAATTGATGGTGACTTCGTCTACCGCGGGGTTAGGGTAAAGACTGGTGGTAGGCAAGTCCAGAGAGATTTCTTCAGCACCACGGCCCAGAGGACCGGGTACTACCCGTACAAACTGGGATACGGAACGGCTTTCGCCGCAGGTGAGATAGGTGGCCGTCACATATCCTACTGCGTCGCCCACAGCCTCTACCTCAATCATATAATTGCTAAGCTCTGCCCGCAGTAGCAAGGCGCTTGGGAGTGACCAAGTTAAGTTCGAGATGTTCCTAGCAGAAAGGATATACCGGGCCCGGTCAAAGCGATTGATGGTTTCGGGGCCGGAGAGAGGGTAGAGCTGAGGGCCGAAATTTACCTTCTTGTTTCGTACCCGGCTACTGGCTGAGCACGGACCTGTAGTGGAGGCATATACGCTGATCTTACCTTCGGTAACGGAGCCTGAATTGGGGAAACGAACAAAAACGTCCAACTCAGTACCGGTATAGCTGCTAACCAAGTTCCCACTCACAGGGTGAATAATGCGGAAGGGGCTTTCTGC
>JBCBHI010000884.1:0-2757 GCA_038525885.1 Bacteroidota bacterium | reverse complement strand
CCCCACCCAGGCCGTCCGTGCTACAAGGAGATGGCGATGTGTGTGGTAACAACAGCACCCTCCCTTATTCCACCAATCCAGTTTCCGGAGCAGTCGCTTACACTTGGGAAGTTACTGGGCCATACAGGATTGTACATCCCGTAACAGGCAACCTGGTTACTTCCTACACAGGGCCTCAAACCTCCGTCCAGGTGCGTTTTCCTAGCTCGGGTTCTGCCTCTGCCCAAGTAAGAGTATCCGCAGTAGGCGGAGGTCCTTGCGGACAGACCAGCGCAAGCTTTAACCGTACCATCACCTTTGGCCCCCAAACCCGGCCCGTGAATGGGCCTTCTTCTATGGCCGTGACTAACACCGGTACCTTTAACGTCCAGGGAACTGGCCTCACCAGTTTTAGTTGGTCATTCCCTAGTGGCTTAAGTGCCTTGTCGGCAACCACCAATTCTAACTTGGTAGTAGAAGCCACCAGTGCTACGAGTGGCTACGTAACGGCTACCTACCGCTCTTGTGGGGTGCTTCGCTCCTCTTCTAAGTACGTAACGGTATCCGGTAGTAGCGGGGGCGGACCTGGCTTCGGTGGTCCTGCTCGTCCTGCCCTGCCCTCCTTGGCAGATGAGCTCCCTACCATTAGCCTCTACCCTAACCCCGCTACGGATATGGTTACCATCACGGCTGAGCATCCGCTGAAGCAGATTTCGGTCATGAACTTGGTGGGCCAGGTGATCAAAACCCTTGATCAGGTATCTGGAAAAACGGCCGAGGTAGCGGTGAATGACCTGAAAGCGGGCACCTACTATGTGATTACCATTGACGAAGAAGGCAGCAAGTATACCCAATCCCTCATCGTCAAGTAAGCCACTGGGGCTATAGCACTTTCGCCTAAAAACCAGGTTGCTAAGCAATCGGTAACCTGGTTTCCTCCCAGGCATTTACATTGTTATCACATCAAATATCAAAAGTAAATTTACTCACCAGCTAATCATTGAATAAATACCCTCCCGGTCGGCGTGGCAACTAAGGTATACTCTGCGCCGACCATTTCTCCCACTTAACCCACTACCCAATAAAAACCAGGGAAACTTTAGCAATAAACCAACCTCAATTGAACGCAAAGAGGCAAAACGCTATAAAACACTGGCTACAAACCGGGAGTAATTCGACGGTAATTTGTATTAAAAATCGCCTATTTTAGTCCCGTTCCGCTGCCCGTTATTCCAGGATATATACCACCCATATCAATTAACCATTTACCACCTATAGTATGAAGTCCCATGGGATCCAATGGGACGATAAAAGAGCGACGGCAAGGCTATTTGGAGACTCGAACCAACGGCTTCCTATACACCTGTTGAGTGGCTGGGAGCCTGATTATTCTTATTCAACAAACTCCAACAAGCATGAAAAGGATTACTCAAGTAATCAAAATCAGCCTCGCCAGTGTACTGTTTACTTTGGTAAGTACACACCTACACGCTCAATTTATAGTGGGCCCAGGAAATGCACCTTGCGGGGCCACTGTTAGCTACTCAGCCAATTCTGGCCAAGTGAACAACCCTACCTACTCCTGGACGGTCACCTTCAGCAGCGGTGGCGGTACCGGGGGAGCAGGCCCTAGCATCACCGTTCCTCTACCCAATACCCGAGGGACCGCATCGGTTTTCTTACAAATCACGGGTACCATTACGGTGTCTACTAACAACCCTCAAAAACCCTGGGAGACCGAGGAAGTACCCGTTAACCGGTTTGCTTCGTTTACCACCGTAATCGGAGATCCCAATCCTTCGAGACCCGGCATCATTTCCGGGCCCAACAATGTGTGCGGCAACAATTCCACGCGCACGTACTCCATTAGCGCCGTGTCGGGAGCCTCGCAGTACCGTTGGGAAGTCACTTCTCCTTACCGAATCATTCACCCTACGACTGGGGCTTTGGTTACTTCCTATACTGGAGCACAAACCTCCATTCAGGTACGTTTCCCTAGTTCTGGCTCAGTAGCCAACGGAAAGGTTAGGGTAGCCGCTATGACCAGCGGAACTTGCCCTGGCATGAGCAGTTTCCGAGAGCTAACCGTAGCCTTTGGCCCACAGTCCTACCCTATTACGGGTCTTACGGATATTCCGAAAAACTCCTCCGCTACCTATCAGGTATCGGGCATTGGGCTTACCAATTTCAGCTGGTCAACCCCTAGTGTGGTCACCCTGCTTACCAGTACCAATACGGATCGTGTGGTGGTAAGAGGTTCTACTTTGGGCAGTGGGTACATTACCGCTACCTACCGGTCTTGTAACGTTACGCAGTCCTCTACCAAAAGAGTCTACGTGACCGGCACCACTGGCGGTGGCGTTGGTTTCTTCCGCAATGCCCCGGTAGAAGAGGAAACTACCATCAGCCTGGCCGGAATCTACCCCAACCCAGCAACGGAAGCCGTCACGGTTACCTCAGAATTCGCGCTGGAGCAGGTAATGGTGGTCAACCTGATGGGCCAGGTGGTCAAAACCCTGGACCAAGTATCGGGCAATACCGCCTCTATCAAAGTACAGGACCTAGAAGCAGGTACATATTTTGTGATCGCCCTGGATAGCCAAGGCAAGCAAACCCATCAGCTTATCGTAGAATAATACCCTTCAGTTTTTGGTCGGTGAGGTACCTGGTTCGGCTTCACCGACCAATTTCATTTCGCTTTTTCCGCTAAGCATGACTTGGTGGAGAGAGGGGTAGGACCTTTGCAAAAAAGCACCCTGAGTATGGAAGCGGAAAAAG
>JBCBHI010000883.1:0-2758 GCA_038525885.1 Bacteroidota bacterium | reverse complement strand
ACCATAGAAGTCCTGAGTTTACATACACAGGACTTCTATGGTTTTGGTGGAGGGAGTGTATGAAAAATATCGGATCAGCGAAAACAGTAAGGGGGCTATGACCAAAAGCAGGAGTGCGATGCGCTGTGGGCTTGAGAGTCTATTTCCACCCCGCCTTTGGGAGAGAAAAACTAACCCAACTGCGTTCAGGCCCAATATCCACAAGGTGGCCCCTAGCCAGCCTGTATATTCTATCCACTGGATTAGATAGGGCGCAGAACCCATAGGCGTAGATAGGGAAAATAGGGGGTAGGCCAGGGACCAGTTTTGAGCAAACCATTCGTACACTCCATAACTAGCGATCCATAGGATCAATCCCCAGCGGAGACCCATTTTGCGTTTGGCAAGATCGTATAAGGAAAAGGGGAGGGTTACTAGAAACGCATACGTAATGTAGGTGATGAGGGCGGCAGTGGGCTGGGTGACCAATATCCAAAAGCCTGCGAGGGTGTTCCATGCCAAGGCAACCCCCAAAACGGTAAACCGATACCGCCAGGGGGAAGCACCTTGCTGCTGCCACGTATCTTGTAAGAGTAACAAGGGAATGAAGGCAACAGGTAGTATAAAAAAGGCACCTACCGGAGGCCAAATTAAGGATAAGAGTGCCAAGCTGGCTACTACATAAATCCAGGCCTTTGGGTGTTTTAACAGGGAGGTGTTTGAGTTATTTTTCATACTGTGGGTGGACTGAAAAAAGAAAACTATCCTCTTGAAAATGTGGGCTTATTCTGAGGGGTGAAAGTATATATATTCGCCCGTATTTCGAGGTAATTTATAGCCAAATGCCCACCTGAGTTGGAAGTAAAGTCCGCTGAAAATCAATCGCTTATCGTAAATAGCCATTGTGTGAACTCCTCTATTTGTTTTATAAATCCAACGGTGGCTTTTGTAGGCCTAAGATGCATTTAGTTTAGGAGTAGAATGGGGAGAAATGCCTTTAATCTAACCTATTCAATTATATGTTTTCGGATGGATAATAAAACCCCAGAGCCTGGGGATTTCCTTTCCATATCCTTTGGTCTCAAATAGCCATCAGCGTAAGGTGATTAATAGAAAGCCGACTTACCAATTGATGTTTGCCTGGCATTTTTTGGTTAACCGAATGGGGTATACCTATGTGCCTTTCCTTTAGGATTTTTCTTTCTGTCGCCTTGGCGGTAATGCTTAATCTTAATCGACCAATTAATTGGCTTTAATAGGTTGTAAGTCGGATCTCTTATTTATATTTGGTCTAAATAAAATTAACTGGCAATGTAGTCCAGAATGGAGTCACATAAGTCAACCGGTAGCTGTTACATGTGCAACTCAGGCCTGGATTTTTCAATAGTAGCTGATTATGAACACAAGTGTTGAACACCACCAGGATGCCTCGCAAGTGAAAATATCGCCTTCAAATAATTTTATAAGCTGTGCTCCAGAACCTGAGTATCATACCATAACGACCTTAGCAGCTACGATCTGTGATGTTCCTATTGCCCTCCTCACCTTGCTAAAAGATGGTAAACCGTGGATTAAGTCGCACTACGGTGTTCCCGTAGTGGAGAAGCCTGGGCCGGCGTCTTTTTTTGAAACGAACCCGCGAAGTACGGACCGGATTCTTAGTGTAGATGATGCACGGAATGATCCACGGTTTGCTGATAACGAGTTGGTACACGGTGATGCGAAGATTGTCTTTTATGTGGGCATTTCTCTGGTAAATCGGGACGGCTTCACCTTGGGTACATTGAGCATCCTGGACTATAAACCTCGGGAGTTGAATCACACCCAGATGGTTGCTATGCGAGCACTGGCCCAGCAAGTGATTCGTTTACAAGCCATACGCGACGAGCAGGTAATTCAGAAATACGAACTCCAACAACTGGAAGAGAAAAACCAGGCGCTGGAACAGTTCGCTTACGTGGCTGCTCATGATCTGCGGGCGCCACTAAATAGCATTACCGGATTGGCATCACTGATCCAGAATACTTCTGGAACTAAGATGGACCGAGAGGGGCAACAGTACCTGGGTATGATCAATGATTTGTCAGGTAAGCTGAAAAATCTTGTGGACGAATTGCTCGAGTACAGCCGCTGCGGAAAGATTTTAGAGGAAGAGCGTTCTGAAATATTTCTGGATGTGTTGATGGAAGACTTACGTCAAATGCACATTACTGCTGACCATATATCGTTGGACTTGCAAGCCAACGTAGATCGTCTATTTCTCAACCGGACGGCGCTCATGCAAATTCTGATGAACTTGGTGAGCAATGCCATCAAATACAATGATAAGCCAGACATCCGTATTGTAGTGGGCATCATGAATTATGAAGAGGAGTATCAATGCTTTGTTGAAGATAACGGCCCGGGGATTCCTGAAAAGATGCATGAGAAGATATTTGAACCCTTTGCTGTAGCCGCTCATCGAGACCAGCAAGGTAGAGAAGGTACAGGTATCGGTTTGGCTACCGTAACCAAACTGGTAACGGCCTTGGGGGGAGCTATCCACTTAAAATCTACCCTGGGTGAGGGGAGTGTTTTCCACTTTTCGCTTAAAAAGTAATTCTTTATTCCCGAGAAGGGTACTTTTTTGGATGCGCTCTTTTTGAGTGGTTTAGCCCCTAATCCGAAGGGGGCGTTCTAGATTCTACGTTCTGCACCTAGTCCACGTGGCTTTTTCCAATGTAAAGCGACGACGTTCTTCCTTGGCTATTCCTCCGCAGGAGAATGATTTACTAATAGG
>JBCBHI010000882.1:0-2760 GCA_038525885.1 Bacteroidota bacterium | reverse complement strand
GCTTCCCTGCCCCGCTACACTCTCGCCAAAGTTGGGAGGGTCTATCCCACCAAAATCACAGCTCGCCAAGGCAACCAAGGCCAGGCCCAGCACTAAACTTCTATTCTTTCTCATGGCCGGTAGCATTTAGGGTTACTCAATTGGGTAAGCTCCCAACCCACTACTACCCCCTGGGTTTCATCTGGGCACTCAAAAAAGGCAGTGGTAGCAGGAGGAAAGGCCGTAGGCTCAAACACATTTTTGGTACGGCTGGTCACCTCAATAGTACTCAGGTCGGACAAGTCGATGGTAATGAGGTCGGTATAGTTATCCGCAAACAAGGTGCTCTCCCGCATATCAATCTCTACACAACCTAGTATCCCAATAAACCCGAGGGGAATGGGATTGAGGGGATTAGAATTCTCAAACAGGTGTACACCTTCGAAAAGCTCGTTGACAATCAACAGGTCACCAAACACTATCACCCGCCCGGGGTTTTTCACCGCTTTGGGGGCCTGCGGCCGGATGTTCTCGATCTGAACCAAAGGAACGTATACCGGACGGTACCCCAGGACTGTATCCGGGAAAAAAGTATCACCAGTGCTACATCCACCAAAAATCAGCACGATACTCCCTAGGATGAAGGAGCGTTGCCATTTATTCCATCTCATTGCCAAGTTGAATTGCTATGGGTGTAAAGTACAAACTTAAAGAGTGGCTACCATAATAGGGACCAGAAAGCTCAATGTTCGGTTGTAATCTCCCCGATCACAAACTGCAATCGCTATCTTTGGGGCCAGACTGATCAGAAAGACTCTGTGAAATTAGCGGCAATTGATATTGGGTCCAATGCCATCCGGCTGCAGGTGACCAATGTCCTCCATGATGGAGATGATATCCACTTTAAAAAGGTAGAGTACGTCCGGTTTCCCCTCAGGCTTGGGCACGATGTATTTGCCCACCAAACCATCAGTATAGAAAAACAGGCCAAATTTGTAAAGCTGATGCAGGCCTACAAGCTCCTGTTAGATCTGTATGAGGTAGACGATTACCTGGCCCTAGCCACCAGCGCTATGCGGGAGGCATCCAATGGCCAAGCATTGGCCGATGAGGTGAGAAAGCAAACAGGGCTGGACATCCGCATCATCGATGGGGAAACGGAAGCTGCCTTCATCAACCGGGCGGTACTAGTGGGGCTAGACAACAATCCGTACCTGCACATAGACGTGGGTGGCGGTAGCACCGAGCTTACGCTGATTGAGAACCGAAAGAAACTGGCAAGTATCTCCTTCCCTATCGGTTCCGTACGACGGCTGGATCATAAGGATGCTCCCGAGGTCTGGACCGAAATGCAGGCTTGGGTAGCGCAACATACCGCCTCTTATGAAGGTATGAAGGCCATTGGGACGGGAGGCAACATCAATAAGCTGTTTGATCTGGCCGGAAAGAAGATAGGCAAGGTACTCAGCCGGAATAAGATTGCGGACCTACGGGACCACATACAGCAGATGCCCATGCAGGAGCGGCTGAACCGACTGAAGCTCAACCCAGACCGGGCGGATGTAATTGTACCAGCGGCGGAGATTTACCTGCAAGTAATGGTCTGGGCCAATGCCCAGGGCATCTTCGTGCCCGATGTGGGGCTCAAGGACGGCATTCTGAGGTATCTGTACGAGAACCAAAAGGAGTTAGCCAAGAATTTCGGCTAAACCACTATCGGAAAAGGAACGCACGTGGTTTGGTACAGGGTGTGCCCAAACCACGTGTATTCTACGCTGCTTATGAAAGCTCCCCTCAGAACAGGCGAGCTTCTTTCACACTGTCTAGGGTGATATCAAAAAAGGCCTTGTGCACATTGAATGGAGGATCACCCCAAAGCTCTTTGATCTCATAAGAGCCGTCTTCCTGCATCACGTAGCTATTCACATTGTCCTTCAGGTTATACGATAACAGGTTGATCAACTGCTGTTTTAGGGTGGGGTCCACCACTTGAAATAGCGACTCAATCCGGCGGTCAAAACTCCGAACCATCATATCTGCCGACCCGGCATACAGCACAGGGTCGTTGTCGTTGTGGACGTAGATAATCCGCGAGTGCTCCAGGTACTCACCCACAATGGAGCAGACCTCAATATTGTCTGACAAACCCGGGCGGCCCGGACGAATACAGCAGATGCCCCGGACAATAAGCCGAATGGGTACCCCCGCCTGCGAAGCAGCATACAATTCGTCAATCATGGCCTGGTCCTCCAAGGAGTTCACCTTGATCACGATGCCGCTGGGCTTCCCATGCTGCGCATGATAGGCTTCCTGCCGGATGAGCTCAATCAGCTGGTTCCGCATATCGCGCGGTGCCGTTATCAGCTGCTGATAAATATACGGCTGGCTATGGCCCGTAATGGCATTGAAGAACTCCGACACATCCTGCGCATAAATCTCGTTCGTAGTCAGCAGCCCCAAGTCGGTATATAGCCGTGCCGTATCCTCGTTGTAGTTACCACTACTCATGTGTACGTACCGCGTCACGGCCAAGCCTTCTTTCCGCACAATAAGCAGCAGTTTGGTATGCGTTTTCAGGCTACCAATACCGTAAATGACGTAGCAACCAGCATTTTGCAGGCGCTGGGCCTCCCGCATGTTGTTTTCCTCATCGAACCGGGCTTTTACCTCGAACAGCACGGATACGTGCTTCCCATTCTCGGCTGCCTGCAACAGGGCTTCGGTGATCCGAGACTCCTTAGCTAGCCGATAATGGGAAGCACGTATCCGTGCTGTTCGAGG
>JBCBHI010000881.1:0-2761 GCA_038525885.1 Bacteroidota bacterium | reverse complement strand
TCACGAATCCCAACGTCCGCCAGAAGGAACAGAGCCAACACCACGTTGATCGCCACCAACAAGAAATCAGCTGTCTTCTTACCCTCTTTCCGAAGAATCTGGATAATGAAAAACAGGATAACCGTACCCGCACAGGTGTATAGGTAGTTCATAAATCCCCAATAGATGTCCCAGCAAAAAGTACGAAGGAATCTCCAGAGTGTACCTTCCTTTTAGGCAACAAAAAAAGCGAGCCCACATGGGTCCCGCCGCTTTGAAGTTTCCATATCCAGAACCGCTTAGGTTCGGGGGTGTGTTATTGAATAGAAATGTTTCGTTTTTGAGCCTCTGGTGCTTTGGGTAAAGTAACTTTTAGCAAGCCCTCTTCAAACTCCGCCGAAATTCCTTCATGGTCAATCCCTTCGGATAGGGTAAACACCTTCCGGAATTCTCCGGTGGCTATACCACGACGACGGAAATTAAGGCCTTCTGCCTGGCGATCGGCAGTCTTACCTATGATGATGAGCTCATCATTGTCTACGGATAAATTTACATCGGATTTTTTCACTCCGGGCAAGGAAACCCAAACCAAGAAAGAATTTTCACTCTCAGCGATGTCTGCTCCTGGTACAAAATCCACGGTTTCCGTGGTACCTGGGCGGTTTACTACGGTGTATCCGGCGGTATGGTACGGAGAAAGTGTGGGGAAGAAACGCATACGGTTCATATTTTCTGTTTTTTTGATTTCACCATTGTGTATGTACGCTCCTTTTAGCGAAGGATGTGCCAATCGAAAATCAAGCCTTATCGACTGCAAAATCATGTCGTTTTGGCATTTTTTGGTTCGATTTTATGATAAATAATGCCACTATGTCACAAAAAGCTGTATTTTGGAAAGCATTAGGTCCCGGAATCCTCTTCGCAGGCACCGCGGTAGGCGTCTCTCACCTTGTCCAGTCTACCCGGGCGGGAGCCAACTACGGCTTTCTTATGTTTGGCATCATCATATTGGCCAACCTTTTCAAGTACCCTTTTTTTGAATTTGGCTCCCGTTACACCGCCTACACCAGCAAACACCTGCTGCACGGGTACCGGCAACTTAGCCGCGGCTTCCTCACCCTCTACCTCCTCCTTTCTCTAGGCACCTTATTTACCGTATCCGCCGCCGTCACCCTAGTCACCGCCGGGCTCATTTCCCAAATCATACCCGGCCTTTCCATCTGGTGGATTTCCCTGGGCCTATACGTGTTATTTTGGCTTTTACTTGCTCGAGGCAATTACCGTTGGCTGGACCGTGGGGTGAAAATCATGGGCATATTACTGATAGCAACCACACTAGCCGCTTTTATTGCTGCGGCTCTTCAAGGACCTAGCTACCCCAACACCCCCACCCCCAATTGGTCAACCTTCCGAGATTCTGGCACCCTATTTTTCACTATCGCGCTCATCGGCTGGATGCCCACCGCAGTAGACATTTCTAGCTGGCACAGCCTGTGGACGGTTGAAAAAAACAAGGGCGAAACCACCCAGCTGAATCATAAAGCCACGCTAACTGACTTTAGAATTGGATACGGTATAAGCGCCCTTACTGCACTTTGCTTCTTGGGCCTAGGCCGCTGGCTTCTATTTGGCAGCCCAGCTGAACTGCCGGCCAGTGCCGGAGGCTTTGCCAATGTCATCATCGGGCTTTTCACCCAGTCGCTTGGCGATTGGGCCCGCCCGGTCATCCTAGTCGCCGCCATCACCACCATGCTTAGCACCTGCATTACCGTAATGGACGGATACAGCCGGGTAATGCAGGAAGGGCTCAAGGAACTAAAAATCTCCTGGGCAAAACCCACCAGGTTTTACCAAATTTTTGCCGCCATTATGGTAGTGGGCGGATTATTGATCATTCGGTATTTCACTGGCCAGCTCAAAGCCTTGGTAGACTTGGCCATGGTGATTTCCTTCGTCATCTCTCCGGTGGTAGCCGGTATCAATTTCTACCTGGTAACCCGGAGCAGTTTCCCCAAAGAAGGAAGACCCAAAACTGGCCTAAAGGCCCTAGCATGGTTAGGCATGATTTTCATCGTCGGCTTTGCCATTGCCTTTATCTGGCTCTTTTTCTAACTAATGCCTCGTGGCATCACACAAATTAAGAGGATGGTCCTTGCAGGGGTCCACCCTCCGTGGTGGGACGACTCCAAGTCGCCTTACCACTGATCCGCAAAACATTGTAAATGCGCAGATTACCCAATACCTCGCTGGTAGAGCAAGGCAAATTAGCCCCTTGCCTTTGCGATAGCACCTTCAATTCATCGGGCCTGAAACGGCAGTTCCATTAAATAGAAGTTACACTAGGGAACAAAGGCTAAATCATCAAGCGACAATCGGTAGCCACCTGCATGATCACCAATTGGGGCAAACCGAAGAGATCAACAAGTCTCCAAGTATCAACACAAGCCTTCTCGGCATCGCCAATCCATAAATTATTTGTAACGAAAAAAGGCGGCTCCTAACAGGGGCCGCCTTTATTATTATGAAAATCACTAAAACTGTCTCAAACCAATGAGAATGAAGAGCCATGCTCAATTCATTCTATACAATCCTAAATGTTTTGAAGGATGCAGGCATGCCAAGAGCATGCCGCATCACTGATAAAACCTATAAACTATCAAAACATGAAACGAGTACTACTATAAAACTCTTTGAGGCCACCATTCGCGACCTTATATATTTCATTACTTAACAGAGCCAAAATTCCTGGATTGTAGCAGAAGGAAAGAATTTGGACTACCGT
>JBCBHI010000880.1:0-2706 GCA_038525885.1 Bacteroidota bacterium | reverse complement strand
TTTCCGATCTCCATCGTAGAGTATCCTACCTTGGGCCTCGCTCATGTAGATGATATGGGTATCATCTACACCCGTGTACAAGATGGGGATCCCAGCTTGGATGAGTTGAAATATAGGATTTGCGAAGATGGTGTCTGTGAAGAGGCTACCGTGGCCATAGACGCGATAGCCCCAAAATAGTTGAGTGTGTTTAGGCCCTAGTTCTAGTTAGGGAGTTGAGAAATGAATCACCCCAGCGAGTTTTGCTTGCTTGGGGTGTTTTCATTTTTTGTTTCACTAGGGAAATCTCCAAAAAGTTGGCGTTTTTTGATGAAAAAAAGGGTTCTCGCCTGGGTAAAGTGATGGATCACTACCCGGCGGGATGCCCACTCAAAGTCCGGGGGGTGGGGCCCTGGCTTAGTAATAAGTTGGGTAGGAGGCTTTAGCCTCACGGACTACGAAGGAGAAAATGTACCGCTCCGGGAGGGCAAGCCGTAGGGCCTTCTATCCGTAAGGAGAAAGTTTTTTTGGGGGGCATGCAGCGAATGAGGCCGCAGGCCTGTCCTACCATCAACACCAAGTTATGTTGCATTTGAAAAACCATACCGACGTTCCTTTTCTGAAGCTGGTTCTTCTGGCATTGGGCCTAGGCCTGGGTGCTTGCGATGTACTGGTGGAAGATGTACTTCCCCGAACCGGTGAGGACGAGGCGGTGCTGGACTCTGAGGGGGTAAACATCCAGGTACGGCCAGAGGAGCAGTTCCTGCTGGATCTGCATACCGTGGTGAATGCCAATACGGAACTGCAACTCTCTATCGTGCAGGATCCTGAGTTTGGGGTGGCCGCCATTCAAAATCAACGTTGGTTGTCCTACGTGGCCAATGCTGATTTCCCGGGGGAGGATCTGGTAGTAATTGCCGCCAAGCGGGGCGAGGAATTACTAGATCAGGATACCATAAGGATCACCGCGCCTCCCGCAGGAGCCTGTAGCCCAGCGGCAATTCCCTTTACCTGGGTAGGCAAGCTGTCCGAGACTGTGCTTACCTATGAGTTGCCCCTGCCCGTAGAGCCCGATTCCTGTTTCCCGTTTGACCCCTCCCGTGGCGGGTTTGAAATTCTTACCCCACCGGAAAAAGGCACCCTGCAAGTAGTGGGCAGTCAGTTCTTGTACGAGCCCGTTGATAGCACCGCCTACACCGTGCGGGCCGTTTTCCAGCAGTGTATAGACGGGGAATGTGCCGCAGGGATACTGAATATAGAGCTGAAAGAGGACGAACCCTGTCGACTGACCGCAGTGAATGATGCGAAGGAGCTTCGGTATTCGCCGGACAGCGTGCCCGCTAATGCTGTGATTGATGTGCTGGCCAATGATATCCTGTGTGGCAACGAAGTAAGTATTTCGGTGATCTCTGGCCCTACGGCATCCCAATGGTACGTCCAGGACGGTAAAATAGTCCTTGATGTATACGAAATGCCCTCGGCCAGTGCCCAATTGGTGTATTTGATCACGGATTCTGCTACCCAGGATACCTCCTCGGCTACGGTGCAGCTCACCTTTGTGAAAGAGTGTGAGGTGGCTGCCAGACCCGATACCCTGACCATAGCTACCGATACCTTGGCTCAGGACTCGGTAGACTATTTTGTGAACATCCTGGAAAACGATGTCTTCTGTGAAATTCAACAGGTAGACCTACGGATCCTTCAGGCCCCCGCTTTTGGGTCTGCTGAAATAGATGATATGGGCATTAGGTATACCACCGTACCCAGCGTGGAGCTGCAGCAGTTTACGGACAGCTTGCGCTACCAGATATGCGAGGGAGATGTGTGTTCTGAGGCCGACGTACTGATTCAATTTGAATAACCACTAGTAATAAAGAGGAAAGGCTCTGCTCCTGTATGGAACCTTTTCTAGACCTATGCACGACTACGGGAAACTGGTAAAAGGCTGTGTAAAGCAACGCCCTAAGGCCCAGCGACGTCTCTTTGAGATGTTCGAGGGCATGGTGATGGGCGTATGCCTGCGCTATAGTGGTACCCGTGCCGAAGCAGAGGATGTATTGCAGGAGGTGTTCATTAAGGTGTTCAAGAATCTGGATACCCTAAGTGACCCCCAAGCCCTGCCCCGGTGGGTGCACCAAACGGCCGTGCGAACGGCCATCAATGGGCACCACCGAGATAAGAAACACCGGTACCATCTAGAGGTGTCGCATGCTGAGGAGGAACCTGCTCCGTATGAAGACGCCCTGGATCGGTTGAGCAACGCACAGCTGATCGAGCTAATCGACCAGCTGCCAGACGGATACCGTGTGGTATTCAACCTGGCGGTAGTAGACGGATTTAGCCATCGGGAAATCGCCGAAACCTTGGGTATCAGCGAGGCTACCTCCCGATCGCAATTAGTACGGGCCAAGCAACACTTGCAGCGCTCCTTACGTCACCTAGGCATTACGCGATATGAAAAATCCATCTGACGACAATTTCGAGCGGCGCGTCTCAGAGCGGCTATTTCAGTGGGAGGAGGCTCCCACCCGGCCCCAATCGCAACGCCGATGGAAATCCCTGCTGGGGATCTTGGCGAGAGACCAATTGCAGCGTTCTGCACGCAGAGAACGGTGGCTAGTCGCGGCCATCCTACTACTGCTGTGGCCCGCTGGCTGGGGTATATACCATTTTCTGTTTGTAGAACACCATATCCCCTTCGCCTCTCAAAGCCTTAACTATACCGAG
>JBCBHI010000879.1:0-2771 GCA_038525885.1 Bacteroidota bacterium | reverse complement strand
ATCGTCGTCGTCGCCGGTGTCTTTGTCTCTGAACCAGCTGTCTTTGTCAGCTCCTCCGGTATCAGTAGACTTGTTTCCAGTAGAGCTAGAACCTCCAGTAATGCTGGCTTTTTGCTTTACATTCATTGCTAGTGCAGAAAATTGCTCCAGTTTCATAGTAACATAGGATAATCGTTTTCCCTACTCTATTTATAATTGGTTTTTCGGGAACCACCTTTTGCTAGCAAGGGAAAAGTTAATGACAATTCGTGTAACTTTACAAGGATTATTGTATCAAAATAAATCCCAAAAAGGCTTGGCTTTATATACAATAACGATGGGAATTTATACTTTTTGAATAGCCAAGATCCGTCGTAGCACCTCTATCATATTTCGATAAACAAATGCAGTACATCGATAAAAATTTGATTTCTAGACATTAAACAACATTAACTCTGTTAAATCACGCCCATCGGATACCTACAATAATGCAAATTGCCGATGCTTTTTCTTGAAAAAACACATGACACTCGTATTGAATTATTCTTAGAACCACTAATCGATAATATTTTTACCTTAAACCGAGCTTTAACCACCATTCAATAAGGCAGAATGGCAAGGCAGGACTTGGAATTATCACGGTTTAAGTGCCTGTCACTAATTGAAGGGTAGGTAGAAATCAAACTATGTCATTCATCTTCTTTTGACAGTCTTAATCACCCAAGTATTGCATTCTAATCGAACCAAGAGGAATTGTCCTTAGTTAAGTGTTACAACACGTAGGGCTTCGCTATCTTGCGGCCTATTTTGCAAAACCACCTCGGCAGAGGTTACCAAGAATAAAACCATGGCGATAACGCAAGCGCAAGTCATCGACGCTTTACGCACGGTACAGGACCCAGATTTGAAGCAGGATCTGGTTACCTTGAATATGATTAAGGATGTTTCAGTGGAAGGCAATCAAGTGGCTTTCACGGTGGAACTGACTACTCCTGCCTGTCCATTGAAAGAAATCATTCGGAGGGATTGTGAAGCAGCGATTTTGAAAGTAGGTGGGGAGGGTATTGAGCTTGACATTACTATGAGTAGCAATGTAACGAGCATACGCAAGGTAACTCAAGTGCTACCCGGAGTGAAAAACATTATTGCTGTAGCCTCAGGTAAAGGCGGGGTTGGGAAGAGCACGGTTTCTGCCAACTTAGCGGTAGCCCTTGCCAAGCAAGGCGCGAAGGTGGGCTTGATTGATGCGGATATTTTTGGCCCTAGCATGCCTACCATGTTCAATTGTGAGCATGAGCAGCCGGGCATTAAGCAGGTAGATGGCAAGAATTTAATCGTGCCCATAGAGCAGTATGGCGTAAAGCTCATATCCATTGGTCTGCTCACTCCGCAAGAAGGCGCAGTGGTATGGCGCGGTCCTATGGCTAGTAGCGCCTTACGCCAGTTTATGGCGGACACTGACTGGGGAGAGCTGGACTATATGTTGATAGATTTACCTCCTGGCACTTCTGACATCCATCTCACTCTGGTACAAACTGTACCCGTGACGGGGGCCGTAGTGGTAACAACTCCGCAAAAAGTGGCTTTGGCAGATGCCCGTAAGGGGTTAGCCATGTTTAAGCAGCCACAGATAAACGTGCCTGTTTTGGGGGTTGTGGAGAACATGGCCTGGTTTACTCCTGAGGAATTACCTGAAAATAAATATTATATTTTCGGAGAAAACGGCGGACAACGGTTTGCTGAGGAGAATGACTTACCTTTGTTAGGTCAAATTCCGTTAGTCCAGGGCATCCGCGAAAGTGGAGACAGTGGTTATCCGGCGGTGATGAAGGATGATGTAACTTCAACTGCCTTTGAAGAATTGGCACAAACTGTGGCTAGGCGGGTAGCCATTCGCAATGCGGAAAAACCTGCCACTCAGAAAGTAGAAATGAACGCATGATGAATACAGAAACGGCATCGGATTCGGAACTGAATGGTCGCGTAGAGGACGCCTTGCAGACGATTAGGCCCTATTTGGAAGCTGACGGTGGGGATGTTCGTCTTTTGGAGGTAGATAGCGAAATGGTAGTACACTTGGAGTTGTTGGGTGCCTGTGGTACCTGTCCCATGTCTACTATGACCCTAAAGGCAGGGGTGGAGGAGGCCATCAAGCGGGCGGTGCCGGAAATCACGGCAGTAAAAGCAATGAATGTGGAACCCAATGCTACTGGCCTATAATCCTATCAGACCAATAGAATTGATATGTGGTTCCTTTCTCAACATATTTTGAAAACCGCCTCCATGGCGGTTTTTTCGTTTACGGTTCTTATCTCAGCTAATAGCTATAGTCAAGAAAAGTGTGCCACTCATCTGCTACCCAGTCATAGCACGGAGTCCGTAAAAAGGTTTGAAGCTTGGTTACAAAAAGAAGCGAAACTACAGCGCGGAGAAACTGAAGTTGTTCAACTCCCGGTGGTAGTTCATGTAATCCACAATGGTGAGGCCATAGGCTCAGGCACCAATATTTCCTTTGACCAAATAAGCTCACAGATAGAGGTGCTAAATCAGGACTTCCGAAGAGCAAATCCTAACCTGGGTGATACTGACCCCCAGTTCGAAGCATATGCTGCTGACTTGGAAATTGAATTTGTTTTGGCCCGTAGAGACCCAGAAGGCTTACCTACTGATGGCGTAGTACGGGTGAGAGGACCACAATTGGGTTATGAATTTGCCGACAATGTTCTGTTGAAAGAGGTGAGCTATTGGCCCTCTGACAAATACATAAACATTTGGGTAGTCCAGATTTCAGA
>JBCBHI010000878.1:0-2773 GCA_038525885.1 Bacteroidota bacterium | reverse complement strand
TGGGCAAATGGGCCAAAAAGGATGCTTCCTTGAAATCTTGGCTAGAACCTTATCTGAATAGGCATGCGCAAGATGAGCGCAAATCTGTAGCCAGCAAGGCCGCTAAGATTAAGGCGGCACTGTTCTAGCCAAGATCTCAAGGAAGCATCCTTTTTGGCCCATTTGCCCAGAGTCTCCATAGTCTGTGCTAGAACTATCCAGTCCGAATGTCCGGCTACGTTTTGCTTCATAATGGCGGTAGCCTTATCCTTTTGCTCGGGAGTCAGTTCCTTCTCGTAAGTTTTGAAAAGCTGTGCCAATGTCCATTGGGTAGAGGCTTGGTCAATAGTAGCAATGTCTGTGAGCAGCCGATCCAGATAGGGTATCAATAGTGATTTGTTAGCCGCCGCAATTCGCTTCATGCCGTTGGATACTCGCAATCGAACTACCTCGTCGGTACTAAAATAAAGGTGGAAGAAATCATTCAGTGCCTCTCCGGGATTTGCCAGTACCTCTTCTACAATCTCAATGGTGTTGCCTAGTGAATTGGGGTGGCCGCCCTGAAGGCGTTGTTGCATTTCTGGGTTGGTGACTTGGTTCACTGGCTTTGTGGTTTTGAGGAAGTGCTATAAATATCCTGTTTCTCAAGGTAGCGCTAATTCTCCTGGTGAAGAAGGCTTCTAATAAACAGGGCGACAGTTCAATCTTATTGTTTTTGCTTTGATTGCCAACTGAAATTGGGGAAAAAGCCAGTTTTACAAAAAAAAATTCCTCAAATGGCAACTTTTCAGTTTTTGCAATTGAAACGCTACGTAGAAGCTTCGCAAACGGTTACGTTGCGGAAATAAATCAAAAAATTTTAAATACTAGGGTAAAATCAACCCCGTGATTGAAATGAAACACGTGTTTTGTTGAAATACTGATTAAAAATTGGCCCTACTTAATTTTTTTAAACAAAGAATTCACCCGTCTTTAGTTCCGCGAAACGAAAAAAACATTTTACATCAACTCACATCATTATGGGAAACGTTTTGACAGCGATGATGATCGCAGCCTCTGAAGCAGTAGATACTTTGCTTGAGGCTTCAGCAGCGCCGGAAGTGGCTCCTGCTGCAGTAGATACGGCCGCCGTGGGCCTTTTTACTGCTAACAATATTTGGATGATGCTGGCCACGGCGCTGGTATTTATTATGCATTTAGGGTTTGCTGGTGTGGAAGCAGGTTTTGGTCAAACCAAAAACACCGTAAACATTCTTTTCAAAAACACCCTTACCCCAATCATCGGATTGTTGACCTACTACGTTGTCGGGTTCAACTTGATGTATCCGGGAGAGTTTAGCCTCAATATGTTTGGCGGTGGATTCTTCGGGTTTGCTGGCTTTGGGCTTGATGCCGGCACTACACCTTCTATTGATTACAATGACGGCACCTATACCTACTGGACGGACTTCCTCTTCCAGGGAATGTTTGCCGCTACGGCTGCTACCATTGTTTCCGGTGCGGTGGCTGAACGGGTAAAAGTATCCGCCTACATGGTGTTTACCCTGATCTATGTAGGGTTGGTATATCCTTTCCTAGGTAGTTGGAAGTGGGGTTACGGGTGGTTAGATGATATGAATTTCTATGACTTTGCCGGTTCCACTTTAGTGCACTCCGTAGGAGGATGGGCTGCTTTGGCTGGTGTCATTGTTTTGGGGCCTCGCCTAGGTAAGTATGTAGATGGAAAGGTAGTAGACAAACCAGGGTCATCTGTGCCTTTGGCTGTGATTGGTGTATTCCTGCTATGGCTAGGCTGGTTTGGTTTCAATGGAGGCTCTGTGCTTTCGGGTGACCCTGATGGAACCTCATTCGTATTGGTTACCACATGTATGGCTGCTTGTACTGGTGGTTTGTTTGGTTTCCTCACCGCTTGGATTGTGTTCAAACGCCTAGACTTAGGAATGGTGCTCAACGGTATCCTGGCTGGTCTGGTAGGAATCACCGCCGGGGCTGATGTGGTTTCGCCGGGAGAATCACTTTTGATCGGTGCCATTGCGGGTATCATCGTGGTGTTCTCGGCCATCGGAATGGATAAACTGAAGCTGGATGACGTAGTAGGAGCGGTGTCTGTGCACCTCACCTGCGGAATCTGGGGTACGCTTGCAGTAGGCTTGTTTAGCTCCAACCCTGACCACACCTTCCTTACTCAGTTGACCGGGGTGGCTGCATACGGTGCGGTTGCATTCCCAGTTGCATTCTTAATCTTCTTCATTTTGAAGAAAACTATGGGCGTTCGGGTATCTGAGCAACACGAAGTAGAAGGCTTGGATAGTCACGAACACGGTATCCGTGGGTACACCATTATTTACGACAATTAAAGTCGTACCTACCCCCAGATTTTTTTCAATTATTCTATAAAGAAAGGCCCCACCAACAAACGGGCGAGGCTTTTCCACTAAATCAATTATCAATAATTAATCCCAAAAGAACATGAGAAAGTTAGCAATCACAACCCTTTGCGCGTTTTCTCTCTCCTTCGTTGCTATAGCGCAGGAAGAAAGTGGCCCTACCTTGTCATTTAGTGGTTCGGCTGACACCTATTTCCGAGTAAACCTGAATTCTACTAACGATGCTACAAACGGCGGCATGCTGGCTCCAGGAACGTCCTTCGCCAACGGGTCAGGTTTCAGTTTAGGTATGTTTAATCTGATCACTTCCTTTAGTACAGAAAAGGTCGGCTTCGTAGCGGATATTGTGGCGGGGCCTCGGGGAACAGAGGCTGTTTTTGGCTCACCTGCTCCACTCACTATGGTGA
>JBCBHI010000877.1:0-2776 GCA_038525885.1 Bacteroidota bacterium | reverse complement strand
GGAAGATTTTCGGGTGGCGGTGCGTTCCTCCGGGTTAGACGAGGATGGCCCGCAGGCCTCCTATGCGGGTCAATATGCTACGGAACTCAATGTACCCCCAAATGGCCTCGGCCAGGCCGTGCTATCGGTGTTGGCCTCGGCCTTCTCTCCGGGTTTGCAAGCCTACCGAAGCCGCCAAGGGGCATCCACCCCCTTCCGCTTGCCCGCCCTTATTTTTCAGGCCATGGTACCCGCCCAACGCTCCGGTGTGGGTTTTTCTATGGATGTACAAGGCAACCTGGCCCAGGCATTGATTGTGGCCGGCCTTGGCCTGGGTGAGGGCGTGGTGGCTGACAAGGTAGCTACGGATAGCTACTGGGTAGACCGACAAACCAGGCAGCTGACCCGCCAATGTGCCGCCAAGGAAACGCAATGGCAAGCCCAAGCGGAAGGAGGAGTTGCAGAAGCGCCCGTAGCGCTAGCAGCTCAGGCACATGCTACCCTAACGGACGCGGAGGCCCTAGTAATTTTTGATTGCCTCCTGAAGGCAGAAGAGGCCATAGGGAATCCCGCAGATATTGAGTTTGCCTGGGACCCAAAGGGTACACTGTACATACTACAAGCACGCCCCATTACTACCATCCGCTTAGAGGAATTGGTGATCCTGGACAATACCAATATTGTAGAAAGCTACCCGGGCATCACCTTGCCCCTCACCTATTCTTTTGCGCTGCAGTCCTACGAAACCGTATTTCGGTCCAGCGCAGAGGCCTTTGGCCTTAGCCGGGCTCAAAAAGCCTCCCTGGCTGCGGTATTCCCGGAGCTGTTGGCCCACCATCAAGGCCGTATTTATTACCGGCTAGACAACTGGTACCGGATGATTGCGGTGGTATTCCCTTCCCTCAGGAGCCGAAAGGCCTGGGAAAACGCCGTGGGCCTCAAGGACCCACAACGATCACGGAAGCGCCGTACCGGGCAAATTGTGAAAATGCTTGGCGTATCCATGGGTATGTTGCTGCAACACCGCAGGCGGTCAAAGGTGTTCTTTTCCCACTTTAATGAGGCATACGCTTCCTTCAGACAAGACCCTGTAGACACCCACCCAAAAGGCTGGTGGCAACACTATGAGCAACACACCCAGGAGCTTTTCCGGTACTGGTACGTTACTATTGTCAACGATTTTCTGGCCTTCAAGGCCTTTGATGCCCTGTGCTGGGCGGTGCGCAAGGCCCTCCCCTTGGGCCCGGACAGCCTACCCAATGACCTCATTGCCCACCAGGAGTGGGTAGAGAGTGAGGAGGCCGTTCTGGCTATGCTACGGCTAAAGGAACAGGTGCTGGCCTCCGCAGCGCTGCAAAAACTGTTTGAAGAAGAAAAACCGGAAACTATTCTGGTTCGGCTGCAGAGCGAAAAACAATGGCAAGAAGGCTTTTTCCCGAAGCTTTGCGCGTATATCGATCGATTTGGTGACCGGAATCTTGCTGAGCTTAAGTTGGAAAACCCCTCTTTCCGCCAGGAACCCACACTTTGCATTCAGCTACTCCAGCAGCAGCTAGCTTCTGATTTGCAACTGGCTGACTATCAAAAGGCTAAACAACTCCGGGAAGAGCGCGCTTGGGCTACCGTACAGGCCAGCCTATGGCGGTACCATCCGCGCTACCTGCTCATCAAATGGCTGGCCCGTAGAGCCAAGAGGGGGCTGGCCAACCGGGAGAATATGCGGTTTTGCCGTACCCGGGCCTACGGCAGAGTGAAGGAGGTATTTGCCGCCTTGGGCCAGCACATGGCCCAGCAAGGCATCCTAAAGGACCCCAAAGAGGTAAATTTCCTCACGGTAGAGCAGCTCAAAGCGTATGCACAGGGCCAGGTCGCCCAACCCTTTCGCTTGGCCAAGCTACAAGCAACCTATCAAGAATATCAAACAGCCAACCCGCCCGACCGGGTCATTTATCCTAGGGGTAAGCCACCCCGGGGGTCTGCGGTCACCACACCTACCGCTTCCACACACCCCACCCAAGGTCTGGGGGTATCCCCAGGCGAGGTACGGGCCCCCGTCGTGGTCATCACCACCCCTTCCTATGATTTGGACGTGAGGGGCAAAATTCTGGTCACCCGCATGACCGACCCAGGTTGGGTATTTCTGATGACCCAGGCCGCAGGCATTATCAGCGAAAAAGGCTCCCTTTTATCGCATACGGCCATTGTAGGCCGCGAACTTGGGATTCCGGTGGTGGTAGACGTACCCCAAGCTACCCAATGGCTTACTGACGGCACCGAGATTAGCCTCAATGGCCATACGGGCACCATCACGCTTCATTCTCCTATTCTCTCAACTGACACCCCTTTGGTATGAAACCCTACACGCATGTACCCGGGCGTGGCCTGGTTACCCCCAAGGCCACCCGCGAACGTCAGGAATTCCTGCAAGACCGAGGCTATACCATTACGGCCTTGGCTCCTTCCTCCTTGCAGCTAGATGACCTCTCGGGCAATATAGAATCCTACGTGGGGTCTGTAGAAGTACCCGTAGGGCTGGTAGGTCCCTTGCTCTGGCAAAACCAGCCGGAGCCCGAATGGGTATACGCCCCCGCAGGTACCCTGGAAGGTGCCCTGGTGGCCAGCATGAACCGGGGTGCCCGGGTGGTGAGCAGCAGTGGTGGTTTCATCAGCCAGGTGCACCACCAGCGTATGGTCCGCTGCCCCATGCTATTGTTTGACACCCCCCAGGAAGCACAGCAGTTTCAGCACTGGATCGTAGGCCAGATTCCCTCCATTCGGCAGGGGCCTCCTGCCGAAT
>JBCBHI010000876.1:0-2781 GCA_038525885.1 Bacteroidota bacterium | reverse complement strand
CTTCTCCCCCTTGGCCTGGCCCTGCTACTATCCGCTTGCCAGTTCGATCTCAACCCACCCGACTCAGCCATTTGCGACCTTAGGCCTCTACAGGCACAAGAAACCCGAATAGACGATCAGCAAGGGCTCTTTTCTTATTGTGGAGACTCTACACAGGTAAGCCTTCAGAACCAAGGTCGGACCTTAGTGGGGCAGCTTCGCATGGCCGACCAAAACCGGGACCTACGCGAAACCGCGCTGACGTTCCGTTATGAGATCAACAGCCGCATTCCCCTACAGGCAGGCACCCTGCCCCTGGGCGAAGGGGTAACGGTAGAGGCACAGCTACAGCTCGACTATGAGGACCTCTTCATCGGCCCTTCCTTCACCATCGAAAACATTGTGCTCAAAGACTTTGCCCCGGAAAACGAACTCCTAAGCCTGGAATTCACCTTGCACTATACTACCACTCCTCTTACCGGAGGTACCGATACCGCCCACGAGCTATTTATCCAGGCCCAGGCCCTACAGATCAACTAGGGCACTAGGAAGCTACCGTTTCAGAAGGCGGACCTGTACCAGCTGCTCATGGATCAGCTCCCGGTTCGTCCTGCCTATCGGGATTTTCATTTCTCCTACCACCAGCTGGTTACCTTCCACCGCCTCTACCGCCTCTATATTCACCAGATAGGACTTATGCGGCTGCAAAAACTTGCCCGCCGGCAACTGCTCAAACAACGACTTCATAGTAAGGTGCGCCACATGCTTACCCGCCGCCGTATGCAGCACCACGTAGTTTTGCATGCCCTCCACATACCGGATATCTGAGTACCGTAGCTTCAGCGTACGCTGGTCCGTTTTCACAAAAAACCAGTCCTCCTCCGGCACCACCACCCGCTTCTTCACCTTTTCCATCGCCTGCAAAAACCTGGGGAAAGCCACCGGCTTCAGCAGATAATCCACCACTTCCAACTCAAACCCCTGCAGCGCATACTGATCGTACGCCGTCGTGAAAACCACCAGGGGCGGCTGGGCCAGGCTTTTCAAAAACTCTATGCCCGTCAGGTGCGGCATCTCAATATCCAACAGCAGCAAGTCCGGCTGCAAAGCATCCAGCTCAGCCAGCAGGTCCAGTGCCGAATGGAAAGTGCCCACACATTCCAAATAAGGCACCTTCGCCACATAAGACTGCATGCCCTGCACAGCCATCGGCTCATCATCGGTAATTACACAGCGGATATTCATGCGATACGTAAAGTCAGTTCTGCCGAAAAAACACCCGCTACCTCCTGCGCCACCAAGGTATACTGCTCCGGGTACAATAAGTCCAGCCGTCTATGCAAATTCTTCAAGCCTATCCCTTCCGCTCTGGGCGCCTGGCCCGCACGGCAGCTGTTGCGCACCCGAAAGTGCACCGCCCCGTCCGCCTCAGCCAGCCCTATCTCCAAAAATGGCGACTCCCCCTCCACGTACTTGAACGCATTCTCTACTAGTGGCAAAAACAGATGCGGAAACACCAGCGTATCCGATTCCTCCAATTCCAACCTTAGCGCCAGCCCCTCCGCCCGGCGCTTCTTATGCACCTGCGCATACAACCGAATAAACTCCCCCTCCTTGCGCAAGGGCACTGTTTGCTGCTGGTCCTGATAGAGCTGGTACCGCAGCAGTTCCGACAGCTGCTGCACACTCTCCTGTGCCGCAGGCACATCCGCCGCCATCTGAAAGTAAATATTGTTCAGGCTATTGAACAGAAAGTGCGGACTAAACTGTGCCTTTAGAAAATCCAATTCACTCTGTAGCGCATCCTTCTCCATTTGGTCTAGCCTGCGCTGGCTCGCTATGTATTGCCGGATATAAAAATTGCTACGCCGCACCCCGAAATACATCAGCGCGTACATCGACGGAATGATGTTGATCTGCGCATAATCCGCCCAAGACAGCCCATCGTCCGTCATCGAAGCCAAGGGAATAAACGTAAGATGCACCGAGGCTACCGTCAGGCCTATCACGCTCAGCAATTCCAGCGCAATGCGTGTCAGCGTAATTTCTTCCCCCAACCGATGGAAATACACCTCCTCCATCCGCTTCATCGTCCTCATCAGCACATACCCGAAAAAAGTACTCCCCACCACCTCCACCGCATTGAGCCAAAGCGGCCGACCGAAATAATCCCAGTCCCCGGACAGCGTATCATTGATCACCCGGATGGTGAGATAAATCAACAGGCCGTACAGGCCCGGAAATATGTATTGCCAGAATCGTCGCACGCAGTAGAAAGATAATCAAAAGAACGCACCTCAGGTACCATCCCCCTATGAGCTTTCACCCCTTGGGCGCATCCGCCTCCGGCGCCTAAGCCCGAAAACCTTCGGGGCCAACCCCAGGCGGTCAGGCCCTCACTACTCGCCTGCCTACCCCATGCCCTACCGGGCCCAGCGGCGGGCTCAAACACGCCGTTCGGTCCTTTGCGCATCCTCGTCGACGTCGTCGTCTTACGAATCCCGTAAGCGAAGCGACGGTTCGTGGGACGACTACCAAGCGGCCTATCCACCCCACACAAAGTCATACTCACCGCCAAAAGCGATTCGTCGTCTTACGAATCCCGTAAGCGAAGCGGCGGTTCGTGGGACGACTTCCAAGCAGTCTGGCCATCCTCAACGAGGCAGCACCGGATGCTTATCATCCCACTCCGTTGCCTCCTGGTACGCCTTCGCTACCGCCAGTATGGTAGCTTCATCGTACAAATTGCCCAATGGTTTTCGGCAGAACGGTACGCCTACGAGCATTAGTTTCTTGGGCAAT
>JBCBHI010000875.1:0-2782 GCA_038525885.1 Bacteroidota bacterium | reverse complement strand
TTCTGACCCTTTACCCCTTATATTTTCAGGAATACCTGACTGCTGCTGGTGAAGAGCTGCTGGTAGAACACTTGGAAGGACTAACACCAGGGCGTAGACTTTCGGATGCTATCCATAATCGATTGATGGATCATTTAAAGTTGTACTACTTCATTGGTGGGATGCCGGAAGCGGTAGCACATTATTTACATCACAAGGATGTAAGGGCTGTCCGGAAAATCCAAGTTGAAATTTTGTCTGCCTATCGACGAGATTTTTCTAAGTATGCGAATAAAACACAGGCGCTAAAAAATGCTGAAGTATGGGATTCTATTCCTGCTCAGTTAGCTAAGGAGAAAAAGAAATTTAAATATTCTGATGTGCGAAAAAACGCACGCGCCAGTATGTATGATCAGAGTATTGAATGGCTGTCCTCGGCAGGTTTGTTGCACCAATCATTGAATGTTAATGCACCCAAAATACCTCTCTCAGGTTATGCTGATACTAGCAAGTTTAAGGCCTATATGCATGATGTAGGCTTGCTAGGAGCTTTGCTCAACGTGGCATCCAAGCAATTTATTTTGCCAAATGGAGTTTTTCGGGAGTACAACGGGGCCTTTGTGGAGAATTTTGTAGCACAAGAGTTAGTGGCAGAGGGCCAAGAGAAGCTATTCTATTGGACCTCAAAAAGTGATGCTGAAATAGATTTCATTCTGGATTCTGATGATCAGGTGTTTCCGGTAGAAGTGAAAAGTGGGCTAAATCGGCATAAGAAAAGTCTACACAGTTACGAAGAAAAATATGCTCCTGGCGCAGTTTTCCGTCTTTCTCCCAGGAATTTTGATCATTCTGGCTCTTTTTACAATCTACCGCTGTATGCTACTTTTTTGTTGAAAAAATGGCTACCCCTGTTGGCTGCTCAACCGCCGGACAAAATGGATTTGGCGTAAAAAATCCTCCAAAATCATATGATGTTTGTAGGAATCCAGTTCTGACTTCGTGAGTTGGTAATCATACTGCTCCTGAGCATATTCGGCCACCCGTTCAAAGGGCATAGTGCCTGCCTCGTAATCAAGGATCATTTGTTTCAGTGGGCTTATCATAAGGGAACTCATGTTTTGGTGTATTAGGAATATAACACAAACGTTTGAGGAACCCTAAGTATTGGGTTGTTGATTAGCCAAAAAGGGAATGCTGACTATTTTTGCACCGATGTCAGAAGAGTCAACCACCGAGACACTCAGGCTTAGCCTGGTGATTCCGGTGATGAATGAAGAAGATAACATCGCTCCTATGTTGGAGGCGGTCAAGAATGCCCTGGAAGGTGAGACCTATGAGGTCATCTTTGTGGACGATGGAAGTAGCGATGCCACCGTGCGCAGGTTGCGCGAACTTGGTGATGAACGAGTAAGAACTTTAGTTCTCAACCGAAATTATGGCCAAACTACCGCCATGGCAGCAGGAATTGATGCTGCCCAAGGGCAATATGTAGTAACCCTGGACGGTGACCTACAGAACGACCCGGCGGATATTCCTCTCATGCTGGAAAAGCTGGAAGCTGAGGACTTGGATGTAGTAGCAGGCCGTAGGGCGAACCGGCAAGACGGGATGTTCCTACGCAAGATTCCATCACGGATCGCTAACGCGCTGATACGCAGGCTCACCGGGGTTTATTTATACGACTACGGATGTACGCTCAAGGTGTTCAAGGCTGAAGAAGCGCAGGAGCTAGGCTTATACGGGCAGCTGCATCGGTTTATTCCGGTGCTGGCGCATATGCAAGGGGCGGTGATTGGGGAAATGGACGTGCGCCACCATGCCCGCATCCACGGGAAAAGTAAATATGGCCTGAGCCGGACCTTCAAGGTGATGAGCGATTTGGTATTGATGGTCTTCTTCCAGAAGTACTTGCCCAGGCCCATGCACCTCTTTGGTACTTTGGGACTACTCACTTTCATTGCGGGTATGCTCATCAATATGTACTTGCTGGTAGAAAAGCTGCTGGGCTATGACATCTGGGGACGACCCTTGTTGCTGTTGGGGGTTAGTTTGGTCTTAGGGGGCATCCAGCTGGTTACCTTTGGCCTAATGGCCGAAATGCTCATGAGAACCTATTACGAATCTCAATCTAAAAAGACCTACCGCGTCAAATCTGATTTTAGGGGTAATGCGTGACAATGTAAAGCGGAGCCTTACGTGGGCTCTCAAGCTGGGAGTAACCGGCTTGGCCTTGTGGTGGGTATTTAGAAATGTAGGTTGGGAAGAAGTAATGGAGCACTTGCGGACCTCTGAGTGGGGTTGGTTGGTGTTTACGCTAATATTCTTCAATATCTCACAAGTCATTTCCGGATACCGCAATCTGGGGCTTTACCATTGCTTGGGCGTGGATCTAAGCCCTTGGATGGCCGTAAAGCTGTACTATGTAGGCATGTTCTACAATCTCTTTTTGCCGGGAGGAATAGGGGGAGATGGGTACAAAGTTTACTGGCTACAGAAACAATATAAATCTGGAGTGAAGAAGCTGTCGGCTTCCGTGCTCATCGACAGAATGTGCGGTATGTTGGCCTTAGGAGTATTGCTGCTGGTATTGGCGGGATTCCTCCCTAAAGATGTATGGCCCCATCCAGCAGCTATATGGGCGGGACCTTCATTGCTCATTTTAGGAGTTATTGGTTTTTTCATCATCTATTATCGCTTCTTTCCATCTTTCAAGCCTGCCCTATGGCGTAGTGTAGGCCTCTCGTTTGTAATCCAGATTTGCCGGGAGGAATAGGGGGAGATGGGTACAAAGTTTACTGGCTAC
>JBCBHI010000874.1:0-2787 GCA_038525885.1 Bacteroidota bacterium | reverse complement strand
GGAAGTAAGAAACACTTCTTACTTCCATACTCTTAATTACACGAATTACGGCTAAAATGGTCCATGGTTGACTAGGAGATAATGACGGAGGATTGCTCCCTACTATGGGTAGCAGACCGAAAAGGTTTCCTGAAGCCCAATTTGGGAAATACGCGAGGATTGCCGTATATAACATACAAAACCCCAACAAGCACCTTCTTCCTATTATCGGGTCCTGTAGAGGGTCCACCCTTGCTATGGAAAACATCTACCAAAACCGCTTGGTCAAGTTTGAGAATATTCTCAACCTGACCGATGAGATGTTTGACCGCATGACTGCGGCGGCAGAGCTATCTCCTAAACAGGTGGTGTTGGACGCAGGTGCTGGCTACGGGGCGGTGACCCGCGAAATCATGAAGCGGTACCCTGACCAGGGTATTGAGTACCACTTGGTGGAAATCAGCCATACTCAACTTGAGCGGGCCCGCTATGAACTGGCCCAGTTTCTTGACCCTGAGGAGTTTCACAATGCTACTGCGTTCTTCAATCACGATATTTTAGAAACGTATCTTCCTTCGGCCCATTATGACCGGGTCATTGCAAAGATGCTGTGGCAGGAAATCCCGGAAGGAAAACAGCCCCGACTGGCTCGTGAGTTTTTCCGTCTGGTGAAGCCAGGGGGCAAGCTGTTGCTGTGGCAGGTGATGCTTGATAAGGAGATTGATGCCTTTTACCGGGCAATCATTCGGGAGAAGGATTCTTTGGCAGGATTCGACGAATTGGTGGACAACCGCCACTTCCCTGAGAAAAACAATGTGGTATTGGAGCTAACCGCAGCGGGTTTCCACCCGGTTACCCTGGCAGGCCAACTGCCCTATCAGTTTGAGTCTATCAAACGGCTTCATACGGATTTCAAGGGAGACTTTGACAAGCTATGGGACTGGAATGAGTTCATTCTGGACCAGTACTACGCACTGCCCGATGCGGTGCAAGAACGATTGGGCTTTCAACATGAAGGCCAAAACATCCGCATGTCCTTTGAGTGGGGCTTATTTGTGGCCGACCGGCCCCTATAGCCACAGGTTACCACCCCCAGGTTCCGTCCCCACCTTTAAAGGGCCCTACAATGTTGGGGGTAATCCATCCGCCATAGAAATCTCCTGCCTGGGCCATTACCCGATGATCACCCACCCAGGCTTCCTCCAGCTTGCTAGGGTAGAAGGCAATACAATTAGTCAGGGCAGCATAGGCTTTATTGGGACTTGGGTAGTACCATGCAGCCAGGGGTTCCTGTACCTGGTGGTTTTGCAGGTGGTAATACCGGGCCATGCCTTTGTACTCACAAAAAGTAGATCGGCCATCGGCCACCAATACTTCCGGGTTCACGTCAGCCAAAGGGAAATAGTATACCGGCGGATGGGAGGTTTCCAATATCCTTACTCCGTGGCGAGTGTTGGCAATTTCCTGGCCCTGCCAGATCACGCGCAAGGTATCCTTCACGGGCTCCAGCTTCGGTGGCCTGGGGTAGTCCCAAACAGATTCTTGTCCCGGTTTGGGTTTAATGGGGGTTATTCCTTTGGGCAAATACTTCGCCATGGGTTTAGTGCTTTTGCGGCAGGCCGGCCATGATTTCCTTACGCTCTTCCTCAGTGTAGCCTAGCCATCGAACGATTTGCTCTTGGGTCCGGCCACATCCTATGCACACCGCATCCTGGTTGAGGCGGCAAACCATAACGCAGGGGGAGGAAACAGGAGAGGAGTAATAGACTTTTGCCATTTGAATGCACTAAGGTCTTGTGCAGCCTAATTGTTTAATCGGTCAGGATCCATTTGGGGCTGCAAACGTAACAATTTTGGCTCACCTGGGTAGTACAAGGCATTTGTGTAAGGAATAGGAGGGAGAAAAGGCCTGCCTATTTCTTCTTGGGTGAAAGAACACCCTTTTTCCCCTGTTTAGAACAGGTATTCTTACTCGCCCACTATTTGATATGGGCATATTTCAATTTGTGGTTCGTTTTGCCGGATTCGGAATTGAAATTATGAGTGTAATATTTTTGAGGTTTGCTAAACAAAAAGAGTTGTGGATAACTCTATAAGCTACTTTTTTACAGGGATTTACTGATTTTTGATTAAAGTGGAAAATAAATACTTGTATATGCAATTCCGGCCCGCTATCTTGGATGCATATTCACTTCCTTACCTATTATTTAAACATGCAAGAGCTTACCAACTATCACCGAATCGATGCCCGGGGATGTTTGGCCGGAAAGCTTCGGATGATCAATCGCATTGTTACCAATACGTACAACAAAACGTTGCGTGAACATGGCATTGAGATTACGGTATCGCAGCTGAATTTGCTCGCTACCATTAGCAAGATGGACAAGCCTCGTCAAGTGGACATTTGTTTAGAACTTGGCATCGAGAAGTCAACGCTTAGTCGTGACCTTGAGAGATTACGTGCCCAACACCTCATTACCCGGAGAACACACCCAGAAGGAGGACCCGGATACTTGGTGCTCACCGAACGCGGATTAGAGTATGTGGACCAAATGCTACCTATTTGGCAAAAGGCCCAAAACGAAATGAAAATGGCTATGGGATTGGAAGCCGTAGAAGCTGTGAACAAATTGGCGGCTTTGATGAAGATCAAGTATCTGAATCCCAACCCTGCCCTTTAACCACTTTCATCGCACTGAAACAGCATATAGCCCACCCATCCCGGTGGGCTTTTTGCATGGGTTTCAGTATTCAAAAACGATGGCTTCCCACGGGCGCCTGCTTTAGGGAGTACCCTATGCTTGCGCC
>JBCBHI010000873.1:0-2787 GCA_038525885.1 Bacteroidota bacterium | reverse complement strand
TTATCTACCAGATGCTGGGTGAGGTAATCTGGTAGATTTCCACCTGGCTGATTGGGCCATACCCATGTAGGGGGTCGTTTCATGAAACGACCCCCTACATGGGTATTTGTGTGTGACGGTTAGGGATTAGCGGTGGCTGGTGTATTGGGATGCAAAAGAGTAAGCAAGCAGTATCCACCGAGGTTTTTCCCTTAGGGTCAAAATGACTTTTGGGGTGGGAATACTGCTGTTATGATGACAAAAAAGGGAATTTTGCCCCAACGAACGGACAACTTTCCCTTCACCGCCCCGGCGAGATAGCGAGGAAAGGGCTTGCAAGGGTTCTGACGGGGACGCCTAGTTCGGTATCTGCGTAGTGAAGATACCGGTCAGACCCCTGCCGCGTAACCAGCTCATAAGCAGGCATTGGGCAGGGCAGGGGAATTAGCAGGAAAGCTTTTGTCTAAAACCCAACGTCCAACAGCGCAGCGATCCAGCGTCTAGTTTCTAGCTTCCAGCCTCTAGCAGCGCAGCGGTCTTCCAAAGGCTAAGCGAGAAAATCCGGCGGTCCGTCTTCCTCCTCCTCAGTGTCCTCGGGTGTGGGAGGACTGCCTGCGTTGGATAGCATGCCGCTCATCCAGGGAGCGGATTCCGCTTCTTCCTCTTGGGACTCTTCGGGATAGAGGTTGGGTAGGTCATCGGCGGGAGTAGCTGCCGTGGGGTTGCTGGTGGGTGTGGGAGCAAATGGGGATGCACTGCTGGGGCTATTTGCGCTTGGTGGGGTTACTTTGGAGGGCACGGGTGGGCCCAAAGGCGCAGTGCCTGTTCCAGGAGGGGGCTCCTCTTCCCCTTTTTCTCCGGCGAGGGTTTCTTCAAATTTGTCCTCGGCCCAGTCCCAGGCTTTGTCGCTGAACACGGCGGCTACGAGGGCCAGGAAAAAGAGCAGATTGCTGTCGGGCGGATCACCGCCGCCGCCCAGGATGGTGAGGCTGCCTTGGATGCCCAGAAAGATGACCATGGAGGCGGTGAAGCCTTTGATCATTACGCCGGGCAGATCGGCTACCAGCGGCCCTCCTTTTTTGCGGCGGCGGTCGGTCTCGCGAATGAAGGACCCGGAAGCGGCACCTAGGAGGCCAAAACCGGCCATGCCGATGACCATCACGAGTGAGTAGGACTCGATTTCTAGTAGCCAGCCCATAAATTCCTCGAAGATGCCCAGGTAGTCCCCCTGTTTGGAGCGCTTGGGTACTGACCCCAGACGTGGGCGTTTTTCAAAGTTGGCCGCAAAGGTATCGGTGATGGTTTGGTACTGGTCGGGGGCCGCGTTTTCCAGTTGGTTAGTGAACCGGACCAGGTTTTCTACCAGCCCGCCCAGGTACCGAATGTAATCTCGCCGATGGGCCTGATACCACCCCAGAAGGGTATCCATATCGTACTGCTTGAGGCTGGTCACGAGGTTGGCCTCATCGCTGGCTTTCATTTGGTTGAGCACCTGCCGCTTCATGTCGGGCAGCATCTCGCCGAATATGTCGACCACCTCGGTTTGGACGTGAAAGCGCTCCGGGAAGATGTAGGGCCGAATGGCGGTATTGTTATCGGTGATCCGTACGATTTCATTTACTTTTCTAAGGAAGCTGGCTTCCTGGGCGGTGTCGGTATCGGATACCTGCTCTAGCTGGTCGCTGAGTTCTTGGGTGAAGTTGGTTTGTACTACGCCAGCGCTTTGGGTGAGGGAGGCGGCGATCATGGCGGTGATGCTGAAGTATACGGCCAGCACCACGATGGCAATGGTGAACAGGTTTTGTAGGAAAATGCCGGGTTTGAGTTGGCTTTCGGAACCATCACCGGTGCCCGGGCTGGATACCACTTTCATGGCCCCGGAGATGCCAAACAGGAATCCGAAGAGTTTCACGAGGCCTAACCATAGATCTGCTTGCAATAGGGTGGGCACGGTGGATCCGTCTTCGGCCATGCCTGCTAAGTAGCGAGGGGCTTGCTGTATAAAGTCAGACAGGCTTTCGGCAATGGTGCGTAGGGAAGGCACGAGTAGTACCAGACTTAGGAATACGCTGACAAAAAACTCGCGCGCACGAAGGTGCATAGCCCGGTATCCTTTCCAGCCTAGCCAAATAAGGAGCGCAAGGAGGAGGAGGGGTAATAGAACGTGTAGGCCAAGAAAGGGCAGGATATCCATAGGGTAGGAGGGCGGAATTTAACCAGGCTTGGTAGGGGTTAAGCGGAGTGCTTCTGCTGATACCGGTCGGCGGCTTGGCGGATGGCTTCCCATACCTTTTCGGCTTTTTGGGAGACTGCCGTGGTAGGGTTTTCTTCTGAGGGGAAGGAGGGCTTGATTTTCATGGTCGTCACGTTTTCCACGGAAAAGGTAGGGTGGTTGCTGGGCGGGTCCCATGAAATGGCCTGGTGCCAGAATGCTTGGGAGGAGAATTGCAGATTGGAAGGGGGGCTGGCCTCTTTTCGGGCGCTTTGAGGATGGCGAGGTTTGTAGGGTGGTAGAAGTATGAAATGGGGGCTTCAAGGAGGCGGCATTGCTGGCCATAGGATGTGGCCATGGGGAGCTACGGTGCTGACCGAGTTGCCAATGAAATTGTAACCCACTGGCTTTGTGGCTAGGGAGTTTGTAGGGAGAGGCTCTGCGCGCAGCCATTCATTTCATCAAAATAAAACACCAATTAGGTGTCGTATCAAAAGGTATAATTGTGATTATGCAGCCGAAGAATCTTTGGATACTGCTTCCCCTCATCAGGGGAAGCTCCCGAAGGGTGAAGGGGTCGGGCCGCGTAGGTTAAC
>JBCBHI010000872.1:0-2788 GCA_038525885.1 Bacteroidota bacterium | reverse complement strand
ATTTTACAACTGTTACAATGGAATTTGTAAAATTCTAATTGGCCTGCAAAGGTATGGTTTTGTTTCCTAAATACCATAGGTTGTCCACAACCCTTTTCCAGAACGACCATTCCCACTCAACCCTTCAAGGAAATCACTCCAAACAGCACCTTTTGTATTTCTTTCCACTCCCGCAAGGACAAGGGTCATTCCGGCCGGGCGACTGGGGTTTGCCAAAGCTTTTTGGGTCAATCACCGTGGCAGGATCTTGATTAAAAACCTCCGTAAGCACCTCATACAACTTGGGATGCTTCTTTTTGAGCAAATGCGGCCGCTCAAAAAAGTACTCACTGGCTACCGCAAAGAACTCCTGGTGGTTGGTAGCCCCATAGTCGTTGATATCAGTGGCGGTATTGGTGACAATAGCCTGGATCTTCTCCTGCACCAGGCCTAGCCAAGGCAATGAGTAGGATTTGTCTTCATAGCCTGGTGGAACGCCATCAATTCTCCCATCTTCCTTATCAAACAAGTGGACGAACTCGTGGATCCCTACATTTTTCTTGTCATTATTAATGTCGAACCCGGCATGCAGGGACGGCTTACTCAAAATCATTTTGCCCTCCATGGGCCCATTACCTACCATTCCGGTAATAATCTCGGAGGGCTCCTCAAAATTGAAACTACGATCGAAAGGACCGGGATAAAGAATTACTTCATCCAAATACTGATAGCTAAACTCAGGGAAGCCAAAAAGCGGAATCACCGCACTGGAAGCGACCAAGAGTCTATCCTCCCAAGTCACCTCTACCTCCACCCCGCTAATGCGGATGGTCTTTAGAAATCTGGCTACATCCTGCTCAAACTGAAGGCGTTGCTCAGGTAGCAGGTTTTGATAAAAATGTACACGTTCCTCCAAAAAGGCCTTCCACTTGGGAGGGACATCTACCGGGGCCTGGCTTTGCTCTTTCTTTTTCCGCCTACGTCGGCCTACCAACGCACCCGCTATGGCGGCAATCACCGCAATAATGACAAACTCCATGATTTACGTATTCAAATTCCGTAGTACCTCCAGGCAATGATTAAGGCGGTCAGTCTCCGAACCTCGTACAACAGTATAGGGCACACCCTTTAAGTTCAATTCCGCTTGGTACCAGGCAAACAGATACTCCCGAGAGTGCGGGTGCTCCCGCATGGGGTCATATTCCCAGGGGACATCCGTACAGGTAAGAAAGTAGTGTGCATAATCCTGCATTCTCCAATATTGTAGTAGATGAGGATTCACCCGCCCAAAGGAGTTTTCACTCCAAATCTTTAACACGGTCATCTCGGTATCACATACCAGCCAATTAGAGACCCGTTTCTCTAAAATGAGCTCATTGGCCAATTGGCCTAAAGCAATCATTAAAAGATCCTTCTCCACATATTCCCTATCCAACTTGCCTAGGTATTCACGGGCATACTCTGGCACCCACTCGGTGTTGAGGGCCTGTGCCAGCGCCGCCGCTAGGGTACTTTTACCCGTGCTTTCCGGTCCCAGAATGGCTACTTTTTTCATTGAGCCACTTCTTGCTGCTGAGCCCTATACTGCAATAGCCACTGCCTATACCCTACCGCGGCAATGATGGTATAGGCAACAAACAATAAGGCACTGAGGTAAAACCCGCGAGAGAAATATAGGTAGACCGACACGGCGTCAATCACGATCCAGTACAGCCAGTTTTCCAGCTTTTTCTGGGTGACCAGCCAGGTGGTCCATAGGGCAAATCCTGTGGTAAAAGCATCCCAAAAGGGCATGGCAGCATCTGTAGCTACCGAAAAATAATACCCAAAACCTAGTGTAAACAGCCCTCCCAGCAAGATAGCATTCACGTGCTCACGAGTAGCCATGCTGGCAATGGGCCTTTGCGGGGATGTATCATTCTTGGGGCTCCTGGACCAGGCCCACCAGCCTACTACAGCCATCAGGAAGTAGAATACTTGCAATCCGGTTTCCAGGTAGAGTTTGGCCTCCAATAGCAAGCCAAAATAAATAGCACTGCTCAGTAGCGCTGCCGGCCAACACCAGATAGATTCCCGGGCGGCTAGCACCACATAGATGACTGCCAACACCACGGCAATTACCTCCCAATAGGACATAGCCAACCATGCAGCCTGAACTCCCTCCCAAAAAGAATCCGTCATAGCGAGCAAAAGTAGCACAATTCTAAGCATGCTAAATTCTCCAATTGCCCATTTCTGGCTACTTTTCCCCCACAAACCACCAAAACCATATGCGAATTCTGATTTTTGCTCTTGCGGCTTCCGTACTGCTCGCCTTTGGGAGTTGCACACCGTCCGGCGCTCCAGGTCCCGTTTTCCATGTTTCGTTCCCAGACTCCCTCAGTAGCCAAACCTTCGACGGCCGGCTATTGGTCATGCTAAGCAAAGACAGCACTGCCGAACCGCGATTCCAGATTTCAGATGGCCCCAATACGCAAATCGTTTTCGGTATGGACGTGGAAGGCATGGAGCCCGGAGACCTAAAACGCATTGATGCCCGGTCCTTTGGCTATCCTATGCAGCGGCTAAGCGAAATCCCCCCAGGCGACTATTATGTACAGGCTCTTTTGCATGTGTATGAGACCTTCAAACGATCTGACGGACATACAGTAAAGCTCCCCATGGATAATGGCGAAGGGCAGCAATGGAACCGTTCGCCGGGCAACCTATACAGCACACCGCAAAAAATGACCCTCAACGGCTACGATAGTAAAGGAATAGTGCAGGATAAAATCATCCCTCCTCTTCCTGAGCCGGAAGACACCGAATA
>JBCBHI010000871.1:0-2789 GCA_038525885.1 Bacteroidota bacterium | reverse complement strand
CCGTCCACAACACCAGCGAGAGTACCGGCAGCACCCAACGCAGTACATTCCAAAGTGTCTTTCCCAGTACCTGATTCGGCTGTTCCAGCCAGGCGTAGAACTCTTCCATGGTCAGGTCCTCTTTGGCATGGTACCTACCCAGTATTTGCCACTGTTGTCGCTCCTCCTTCTTGGGGCCCAACTCGCGTACTACCGCCTGCCTGGCCAGTATCTCCTCCGGCGTAGCTGCCTTTTGCAACCAGCTAGCCAGCGTGGCCTTACCCGTAGGGGTGGTGGTATGGTTCAGTAGCTGAAACAGACTGTTAGACCCAAACACATCCAGATCATTGATGTAGGGGTGCTCCGCGTCCAAATACTCCGCGCCCGCCTCCAGGTCGTGCAGCTTACCCTCCAGGCGCAGCAGCTCCTCCTTATTTATCTGCTCTCTGATCCGCGCCTGATCCCGGTCGCGCCGCAGGGCTTGGTGTTTCCTGATGAGGACCAAAAACAAGAACACAAACACCAACAGCCCCAAACCAAACGGGTAGAACATCCGTTCGTTGGCAAGCCAAACCAGGCCAGCTACTGAAAGTATAAAAAAGACCGCCCTCACAAGGGCCCATTGCTGGTATTGCTGGTGGTACTTCTCGGCAGCTTGGTGTGCTGCTTCCTTCTGTGATTCAAAATAGGATTGGGGGCTTTCCATGGCGACAAATATAGAAGAAGCCCAGCAGCTCCACTGCTAATAATCGACCCCGCGGAGCTTAAAAACGATCTTTTTTAGCCCATTATCTAATTGGCCCATGAAAATAAGGCAAAGCTCACTTTTCAATCTATTTTTGTGTCAACAACATCTCAGAAAAAGTATGCGAATCGCTGTCATCGGAACAGGATATGTGGGGTTAGTAACCGGTACCTGCTTTGCAGAAACAGGAAACCACGTTACCTGTGTGGACATAGACGAAAACAAAGTCAAAGCCCTCCAAGGCGGTAAAATTACCATCTACGAACCAGGGCTAGACGTACTGTTCGAACGCAATCAGCGGCAAGGGCGCTTGGAGTTTACCACTAGCCTGGCTGAGGGTATCAAAGACGCCGAAGTCATATTCCTTGCCCTGCCCACGCCTCCCGGCGAAGACGGTTCCGCAGATCTCAAATACGTGCTGGGTGTGGCCAAAGACCTGAGTCCTCTCTTGGACAACTACGCCGTCATTGTCGACAAAAGCACCGTGCCCGTAGGTACCGCAGAGAAAGTACAAGCGGCCATATCTGAAAATGGCGGCAAGGCCTTCGATGTAGTTTCCAATCCTGAGTTCTTGCGCGAAGGCGTAGCGGTGGACGACTTCATGAAGCCCGACCGCGTAGTCATCGGTTCCAATAGCGAAAAAGCCCGTGTCATCATGGAGCGTCTCTATGCTCCACTCGTACGCCAGGGCAACCCTATCCTCTTTATGGATGTTCGCTCCGCAGAGCTTACCAAATACGCCGCCAATGCCTTTTTGGCTACCAAAATCACCTTTATGAACGAGGTAGCAAACATTTGCGAGCGACTGGGTGCCGACGTGGACCAGGTACGCAAAGGCATCGGTACCGACACCCGCATCGGGAAACGGTTCCTGTTTGCCGGCATCGGGTACGGCGGCAGCTGCTTCCCCAAGGACGTACAAGCCCTGCACAAAAGCTCACAAGAAATCGAATACGATTTCCAGATCCTCAATTCGGTGATGGAAGTCAACACCAAGCAAAAAGTGAAACTGCTCGACACCATGCGGGCACACTTTGGCGGTTCTCTGCAAGGCAAAACTATAGCCATCTGGGGCTTGGCTTTCAAACCCAATACTGACGATATCCGGGAGGCCCCGGCCCTCGCCAACATCGAGGCCCTGCTCGCAGTAGGAGCCACCGTGCGCGCATACGATCCCGAAGGAATCGAAAATACCCGGAACCAGATCGGTGAGGTTATCCACTTTGCCAGTTCCCCTTACGACGCGCTCGAGGGCGCCGATGCCCTATTGATCATGACCGAGTGGCCCGTGTTCCGCACGCCAGAGTTTGATCAGATGGCGCAGCTCCTCAAGTCAAAAGCAATATTCGATGGGCGTAACCTATACTCCCTCGACCAAATGGAAGAACTAGGATTTACATACCATAGCATAGGGCGTCGCCCCGTAAACGCATGAAAAAAGAACGCGTACTAATCACCGGGGGAGCAGGCTTCCTAGGCAGCCATCTGAGCGATCGGTTTTTGAAAGAAGGCTACCATGTCATTGCCATGGACAACCTCATCACCGGCTCCTTGGACAACATCGAGCACCTGATGCCCTCGCCTGATTTTGAGTTCTATCATCACGACGTGTCCAAGTTTGTGCACGTACCCGGTGACCTCAAATACATCCTGCACTTCGCCTCGCCCGCCAGCCCTATCGACTACCTCAAAATGCCCATCCAGACCTTAAAGGTGGGCTCATTGGGTACTCACAACCTCTTAGGTTTGGCCCTGGCCAAAAAAGCACGCATCCTCGTAGCCTCCACCTCAGAGGTATACGGCGACCCCTTGGTGCACCCCCAAACCGAAGACTACTGGGGCAACGTAAACCCCGTAGGTCCTCGTGGCGTTTACGACGAAGCTAAGCGTTTCCAGGAAGCCATGACCATGGCCTACCACACCTACCACGGCGTAGAAACCCGCATCGTGCGTATTTTCAATACCTACGGCCCACGCATGCGACTGGAAGACGGCCGGGTACTGCCCGCCTTCATCTCCCAAGCCCTGCGCGGTGAGGAACTTTCCGTCTTTGGCGACGGCTCCC
>JBCBHI010000870.1:0-2792 GCA_038525885.1 Bacteroidota bacterium | reverse complement strand
ATTAGGTTTTTGGAACTCCTCCAGGGCGTTTCCAATCCGTTCTTTGAGGTGCAGCTTCCGGCGTTGCTCATTTTGCAGCATTTGCTGCTCCACCTTGGTTAGCTGCTTTTTGATCTCCTCAATCTCAAGACTCGTCAGAGGCTCTTCCAGGTATTTCTTTTTCAGTTCTTCTTCTTGGTCCTTCAGCTGGCCTTCTTCTCTTTCGTTTTGGGTAAGGCGGTCCCCAAAATACCTCAGCAAATCCGGCGGATTTTTAGCCACCTCTACGTCCTCTCTTCGGAAGACGGTCTTTTCATTATAGGTTACCTCCGTTAGGTCAGCATTCTTCAGTCTCGCTCCATGCAAGTTGGCACCCTCCAATTGGGCACCCTTTAGCTTGGCGAAAAACAAATTGGCCCCTTGTAGTTTGGCCTGCTTCAAGTCAGCATCGGTCAGATCTGCATTACTCAGATCCGCATGGCGCAAATCAGCACCCGCTAGCTGGGCACCTTTCAGTTGGCACCGTTCCAAATCGGCACCTCGTAAGTCAGCATCTTTGAGGTTAGCTCCTTCCAGATTTGCCCGGGACAAATCCGTGGCTACCAGGTAGGGTATCACCTCCTGATTCTGGTCCCTCCAAGTGTTCCATTTTTCCACGCCTTCGCGGAGCAGGCGGGCGTGGGCTTGCGGGCTTTGGCTCATTGCTTCTGGTTTTCTTCATTTTACGCACACGCCATAGCGTAGTCAAATGCGTGACACGAAAACCGTGAGAAATGAGGATACAAATCGTGACAAATTACAAGGTGCTCTCGTAAAGCACCCTATGCATGACATTAAGTTTCAAAGAGAATAATCAAACCACACCCTCGCAAAATCGCGGTACTGCATGGGGTTGTTGGGGAAGTCGCGCACTTGAGGTTGTAGTAGGCGGTAGCCTTCATCGTACCAAAGCACCATCAAGGGAGCCTCGTCCATTAGAATTTGCTCCGCCTCCAAAAAGAGTTCGTTGGCTTGAGAAATGGAGCGCGCCCGGATGGCCTCTTGGTAGAGCCAATCGTATCGCTCATTCACCCAGCGGGCCACATTTGGGTAGCTGGGCTGGTCTTGCGTGGCAGGTACGGCTTCTCCAGAGAAAAGCCACAAGAAGTTTTCAGCACTGGGGTAGTCCGCATACCAGCCTGCCCGCATCAAATCAAAATCTCCGTAAAAGCCCTTCTCCAAAAGCTGAGCCAGCGGGTATACTTTGATCTCCACCTTTATATTCAGGTGGTCTTGCAATTGCTTTTGCAGTTCTACCGCCACTTGGGTATTTCGCTCCCCATCCGCATTCAGGATGAGAGAAATCTCAGGGAAACCTTCGCCACCAGGGAAGCCCGCTTTTTCCAGATAGTACTGGGCAGAATCCTCCATCAAAGAATAGCCCCGTACCTTCGTTATATCATAGTCAGGAAAAACCGGAGGGGTAATGCCATGGTGACCCGGAGCGTACCCTTCGCCGTTGAGTACGTATTCCAAAATTTTGCGTCGGTCTACCGCATAGTTGAAAGCCTTGCGCACATTTAAATCCTCAAACACCTCGTGCTGGGTATTAAAGAATAGGAACTGAGTTACCATCTCCGGCACTCGTTGCAATTGGTACTCGCTGTACTCTCCGTCCTCCGCATCTTCGGCCGTACCTGCCAAAATCTCCATGATAAAATCCGTGGGCAGTCGGTAAACCATATCGAAGTTTTGCTGACGAAATTCCAACAACTCCGTCTTCTTGTCCTTTACAAACTGGATGTGTATGCCCTCCAGAAAGGGCAGCTGATTTCCATCCGAATCCTTTCTGTGGTAATCCAGATTCTTTCGTAGGATAATCGCGATGTCTTCGTCTATGCTCGCCAAGAAAAACGGACCCGTCCCTACTGCTTGGTTACGCATGCCTTCGCCGTAGGCCACCTCAGCTTCTGGGGCATAGATAAAACAGGCGGGCTGCGCCAGGTACATTAGGAATAAACTGTTGGGCTCCGTCAGCTGAATTTTCAGGGTATGACTATCTACCACCTCAATACCCGCTACCCCTTGCGAAGGGGTTTGGCCCTGCACAGAAGCCTCATAGTATTCGCTGGCACCTGCTATCAATCCCTGAAAAAGCGAGAAATTTTGGTTTTGCCGCCGTTGGGTACACAGCATCCGGTAGCAGTAGGCTACATCCTCAGCCATCAGCTCCCGGCCATCGCCATTCGGAAAGCAGGCATCATCTTGAAAAAACACCCCTTTTTTCAACCGAAAGGTGTACGTAATACCGTCGTCGCTTAGTTCATACCCCTCCACCAGGCGGGGTACCACTTGTAATGTAACAGGGTCGAAAGCAAACAAGCCTTCGTAAATCTGAGAGGCTGTGCGGTAGGTAAAAGCATCCGTAATACTGTGCGGATGCAGAGATTTGATGTATTCACTTTCGTTGAGGCGGAAAACCCCGCCATAACTTTTTCCGCCGGCCGCCGGGGTATACCCATTCGGTCCGTTGGTAGATTCTTCGTTCGGCCGCACGCAGGCTGCCACCAAAACTAGGCCTAGCCATGCCAGACCACGAAAGGATACCATCATAGAATGTCTAACGAAATTCTTTGGCGAGGGATAATTAGCAGTTTCCCCAAAGTAAACAATTCATTGCAAATCGGTTCTGTTTCTAGCCATTGTTTGCAACGTGAAAATGTGGGACTGGGGTACTTTCCCTGTCCCACATTTTCAGGATTATTCGATCGTCGCCGGCACATTCACAAAATTCATCTCCTCTATCAGCCGATCCGCCCCAGCGTATTTTTCCA
>JBCBHI010000869.1:0-2794 GCA_038525885.1 Bacteroidota bacterium | reverse complement strand
CACCCCGAAGTTCGGTACTGCGGGGTGCCAACCTACTGGCCATGCCCATTGGCTCCTTTTTTATGGCTTTTCAGATGTGGGGCACTGTATACACCCTCATGTGGCTCGTGGCCCAAGGGCTCGACTACTACCTCCGCCTCAGCCCCTTCTGGATCAGCATGCTGTGGTTTCTCATCATCAGCTACGGGGTCTTCTTTGTGGTTTGGGCCGTCAGCCGGGTACTAGGCAAATAGGCTAAGTAGCTAGCAGGCAAAATGCATAATTGGTTAGTGGTGAGCCTATTGCAGTGCCAGTGGTAAGACGACTTGGAGTCGTCCCACCACGAGATCATCCCTCCATTTGTGTGACGCGCGCGGCGTTAAGTTTTGAAGGGTCTCAAAATCAGTTTCAAAAGGCCATAACCTCACTTGGAACCTGAATTAGGATTAAGATTTGGGCGTATCCCAACCCGTCGCCCGCTATTGCGGGCTTTGGGCTTGGGCCGCCCAGGCCTCTACCGCTTACGCTGGAATTTTAACTTACTGATTTCTAATAGGTTAACCATGCACCTTAACCCAAACTCAGATTTGAACTTCCAAAGGGCCTGCTGCTCACGCTTGGCCTTACCAGGACTGGAATGACGTCACACGATTGAGGCTACATACCCCCACACGTACCATGGAGGCATACAATCTGTCAGGACAGCCTGACAAAATTTCCCTTAATTCCGGCCAAAATACTGATGGCCCGGTGCTTGATAAGGGGGAACTAGCCAAATAACCATAGAGTAACCATGCAAGAAAAAGGCACAATATCGATCCATACTGAAAACATTCTCCCTATTATCAAGAAGTCGCTATACAGCGATCATGAGATTTTCTTGCGGGAGTTAATTTCTAATGCTCAAGATGCTACCCAGAAGCTGTTACAGCTTACCTCGTTGGGAGAATACTCCGGCGACCTGGGCGAAACGAAAATCACGATTTCGCTGGACGCCGAGGCGAAAACGCTGACGATCAGCGACCGCGGTATCGGGATGACGGCCGAGGAGATCAAGAAGTACATCAACCAGATTGCCTTCAGTGGTGCCACTGAGTTTCTGGAAAAATATAAAGACAAAGGCGCTGAAAATCAGATCATCGGGCACTTTGGCCTTGGGTTCTACTCAGCGTTTATGGTAGCCAACAAGGTGGAAATTGACACCCTGAGCTACAAAGAAGGATCCACTGCTGCCCACTGGGTGAGCGAAAATGATAATGAGTTCGAGATCAGCGATGGCTCTCGCACGGAGCGGGGTACGGACATCATCCTGCACATAGAGGAAGAATCAGTAGAATTCCTGGAGACGGCTAGGATCCAAGGCATTCTGGATAAGTACGCCAAGTTTCTGCCTATAGAGGTGGAGTTTGAGGAGAAGGTGGTGAACAACACCGAGCCTCTTTGGGCGAAATCTCCCAGCGACCTTTCTGATCAGGACTACCTGGACTTCTACAAGGAGCTATATCCCTTCAGCGAGGATCCTTTGTTCTGGATTCACCTGAATGTGGACTACCCTTTCAATCTGACGGGTATTTTGTACTTCCCGAAGGTGAAAAACGACCTAGAGCTACAGCGCAACAAGATTCAGTTGTACAGCCGCCAGGTTTTCATCACGGATGAGGTGAAGGACATCGTGCCGGAGTTTTTGATGTTGCTGCACGGGGTGATAGACTCACCTGACATTCCGCTGAACGTAAGCCGTAGCTACTTGCAGAGCGATAGCAACGTGAAGAAGATCTCCAACTACATCACCAAGAAGGTGGCGGATAAGTTGAATGAGCTTTTCAAAGACCAGCGCGAAGACTACGAGAGCAAGTGGGATGATATTGGGGTGTTTGTGAAGTACGGCATGATCACCGAGGAGAAGTTTGCCGAGAAGGCGATGGACTTCGTGCTGATGAAGAGCGTAGATGGTAAATGCCATACCCTGGAGGAGTACCAGGAGCTGATTGCGACTAACCAGACGGACAAAGACGAGAACAAGGTGATCTTGTACACGAACGATCCGGGTAAGCAGGACAGCTACATTACTGCAGCCACCAAGCGCGGCTATGACGTGGCGGTGCTAGAGGGGCCTATCGACAGCCACTTCATCAACCACCTGGAGCAGAAGCTGGAGAAGGTGCAGCTGAAGCGTGTGGATGCGGACATCGTAGACAAGCTGATAGACAAAGGCGAGGAGCAAGAAAGTGTACTGAGCGACGACGAGAAGAAGAAGGTAGAGGACGTTTTCAAAACTGCTATTGGTGATGAAACGCTGAACCTGCAAGTAGAATCGTTGGCGCCCGATGAAATGCCTGTGACCATAACGCAGCCGGAGTTTATGCGCCGGATGGCCGAAATGGCTGCCAGCGGCGGCGGTATGGGTATGATGGGCGGCATGCCTAATCAGCACCAGGTAGTGGTGAACGGAAACCATCCGCTAGTCACTAAGATTGTGAAAGCGCAAAAAGCTGAGAAGAAAGAAATGCTTGCCAAGCAGGCGTATGACCTGGCTCGGTTGTCACAAAATATGCTAGATGGTAAGTCCCTCACTGACTTTATCGAGCGCAGCGTAGAGCTAGCTTCGAATCAGTAAGACTGACATTTATTGGCAATAATCTGAAGGCCGCCCTAAGGTGGCCTTTTTGCTTTTATAAGAATTGATCCTCTAACCTCTTACCCCTGTCTCCCTGCCTATGGGCAGAGCATCTGACGACAAGAAGGTAGGATTTAGGTCTACGATAGGTTTATGTCCGCTTATTCCACACAAATCCTATTGGAATTGCCAAAACCC
>JBCBHI010000868.1:0-2797 GCA_038525885.1 Bacteroidota bacterium | reverse complement strand
GCCATGGCCCGTACAGTCAGCTACAGCCATGGCGTACCGGGGGCTATTATGTCTATGCTGGGGCATACCCTGCTTACGCAGATTGTGGTGCAGGACCGGGTACTGGACCCTGCTGAGATATTGGAGAAGCTACAGCCAAATAGATGGTGTCTCCCACTACCTCCAGCCAATAGAAGTCACCACTTACCCTCTCTTTGGGTTTGTATAACACAAAGGTTTCGGGTAGATGCTCCCGAATGGCCATCCGTGTAGGCAACAAGGCCTCTTGTATTCGTTGGGCATACCGTATGCCGCTCTGCAGGTCGGCTGACTGCCGAATGATGGACTCTTTTTGCTGAGTAATTACCTCGGTTCGCTCAGCCACGGTGGCTTCCAAACGCTGGTTTACTGCCCGCAAAATCCGAATCCTGGTGATGTATGCACTGTACAAAATCACCAAAACCACCAACCCAACCAATATTCGGAAGACTAGGGTTTGGTAAAAGAATGGCTGCTGATTTACGGAGAGTAAGGTGATGGGCTCCGTCCAGTTAAGGTCTTTCTTCAATACCTGAAGCTGAAAGGTATAGTCACCCGGAGGTAAGTTGGTGTATTTGGCTACCCGCTCGTCTCCTACCTCCTGCCAGTTGTCGTCGAAACCATCGAGCCGATAGCGGAACCGAAGAGCCTGAGCGCCCAAGTAGTCAATGGCCGTATAGTAAATGTCCATCCGGCGGTTACCCGGAGCTAGTTCTACTGTGGAGCTATGGAAAGTTTCTTGCTCACCCACTACTTTGTCCAGCAGCACTTGGGGAGTAGGTTGCTCAAACTGCTGGTTGACATCCAGGATGGACACCCCCAAGGGAGTACCAATGTATAGGTGCTCATGATCATCCCAAGCTACTTGGGCCACCCCCGAGGTTTCCCCACTTAGCAAACCATCCGTTCGGTTAAGGATGGTTAATCCACTAAGGATAAGCGAATTATCCTCAGCCGCCCGATGAAACTTCTCCAGTTCAGCACCCCAAACATGGAACTGCCCAATCAACCAGAGGCGGTTTTGTGCATCCAGGGTAGGCTGAAAAACGATTTTTTCAGGAAAGCCATTTTCCAACCCCAGGTTGTTAAACACCCCGTCTTGGTAGCGGGTAAGACCGGCGGTAGTCCCCATCCAAATAGCTCCTGACTGGTCTTGCACCATTCGGAATATCACCTCACTGCCCAGGCCGTCCTCGTAGGTGAAGTGCTGAATTTGCTCTCCGTCCCACCGGAAGAGGCCGTCACTGTTGGCACTGATCCAGATGTTACCCTCCGTGTCCTCCATCATGGAAAGCACAAATATTTTGGAAAGGGGCTCTAGGTATTCTGGGATGAACACCGAATCACCATCCCAAACGTATAGGCCGCTTCTGGTACCTACCCAGGTCTCACCATCACGGATCAGCATATCGCGTATCCGGCCATCCCCCAAACCCAGTTCTGGGCCAATTTCCTTCACTTTGCCCTGTTGGTACTGGAACAAGCCATCATACGTACCCAGCAGTAGGTTCTCCTGTGCATCCTCAAACAGGAGCTTAATCATGTACTCCTGGGTATCTTCATAGTGTTGTACACCGTCGGCTCCCAGTCGCCAGAGCCCTTTTTCGGCCCCAAAGAGCACACTGTCCTCCGTGGGGATCATGGTCATTACATCACCACTAGGTACGGAGCTCAAAAAGGGGTAGTTGATAAACTTACTAGGGGCGATTTGCCACAACCCCGTATTGTACGTAGTGGCCCACAGGCTGCCCTGATGGTCAAAGAACATGCTGGATACTTGGTGCAAGTACTTGCCCTTCTGGTTTACCACCCGCTTCCATTCACCACGGTGTCTTCGGCTCACGCCGTCCAGACCGCCCAACCACAGATCACCTGCCTCGTCTATCCTCAGCCCTCGCATGATGGTAGGCTGCCCCTCTTCATTGGCTATGGTCTGGATTAGCTCACCGCTGGTGGTAAATTGATGAATTTCAGTTTGTGTGCTAGCCCAAACAGTTCCCTCTTGGGCAGACAATACGGCGTATATCCGGTGATCTCTTACAATTTCGTCTTCAAACCGATGGAGTTCGGTACCGTCGTACCTATAGAGGCCACTACCATTGGTTCCGATCCACAGATTACCCTCTGTATCCAGCGTCATGCGGGTTTCACTCAGATTGATGCCGGAAAAGTATTCGAGCGCCGAAATAGTGGCGATATTCCCATCATCATAGTACAGTATGCCGTACTCGGTAGCTAACCACATCCCTCCTTGTGCATCCTCAGCTATGGCATAAAAATTCACCCTATCCCAGGTGCTGTCTGCAATGGGGTTATGAAAATTACCCTTGTAATAGACCAAACATCCTCCACCCTGAGTACCTATCCAGAGGCGGCCTTGGGCATCCTCATGTAAGGCATAGACGCCATCGTTGTCCATGAGGGGCTCGGTGGACTCGTTGAACACATCAAAGTGCACCCCGTCAAACCGGACGAGCCCTCCATAACCACCAAACCACAGGTAGCCGTCCGATGCCTGCAAGCCGGAAAGGAAGGTATTGTTGGGCAGGCCATCATCTGTAGATAGGTTGCGAACCTTGTAGCTGGGGGTTTGCAACCATACAGGCAAAGCAGAAGTTTGATCCGCAGGCTGGGGTTGGGCCATGGCGGAAGAGATTGCCAAAAAGCAAAGCCAAAACACCCGAAAAGCCTGCACGCGAGGACTCATAAGGGCCAAATTAGAGAATTCTACTTGTCCCGAAAACCAAAACACACCTTTTTGGCGTGTCGGCTACCACAG
>JBCBHI010000867.1:0-2801 GCA_038525885.1 Bacteroidota bacterium | reverse complement strand
TTTGAGAGGCATGCGGTCTTCTACAATCCCTTGGGCGATGGCCGACCTAAGGGCGGCAGCTTCTACCAATTCTAAGGAATGGGTAGGAAGAAAATAGATTTTACTAGTAGCCCCAGGGCGGTGGCCACTCCTACCCGCACGCTGTAGAAAACGGGCAATCCCCTTGGGCCCTCCCACCTGGATTACTGTTTCTACGGGCCGGAAATCAACCCCTAGATCTAGGCTGGAAGTACAAACCACCAGTTTGAGGGAGCCAGCGTGCAGAGCGTCCTCCACCCACTGTCTAACTTGGTTATCAATAGAGCCGTGGTGCATGGCCATTCTGCCGGCTAGCCCAGGAGCATACTCTAATATCTTTTGGTACCAGATTTCTGTCTGGGCCCGTGTGTTCGTAAACAGCAAAGTGGTTTGACTTCGCTCGATGATGGGCAACACCTTATATAAGAGATTGGTACCCAAGTGTCCGGCCCATGGAAATTTCTCCACCTCATCTGGCAAAATAGACTCTACCTCCAAGGTCTTATCTACTTGGGCTTTCACAAACACGTGTTGGTCTGTGGCCGTACCAAAAAGCACTTCGGCAGCCTGGGGTAGGTTACCGATGGTGGCGGAGATTCCCCAAACTCGTAGAGGTGCCTTACTCAATCTTTTGAGTCTTGACAAGGCAAGTTCTACCTGTACCCCCCGCTTAGATCCTATTAGTTCATGCCATTCATCTACTATAAAAGCTTCCAGATGCTGGAAGGTGAGGTAGGCCCCTTTCTGGCTTAGCATGATGTGTAAGCTCTCCGGAGTAGTAATAAGGCATTCCGGCCATTGCTTTTTCTGATTCTGCCGTTCGGTGGAGGAGGTATCCCCGGTACGCAGGCCAATCTCCCAGGGCACTTCCATCTCCTCACACATCCTCTGTAAGGCAGCCTGAATGTCCTTCGCCAATGCGCGCAAGGGGGTTATCCAAATCACCCGGAGGCCATTGCGCCGCTGATAGGGATGATGCTGTGGGTGTTGCCGAATAAACTCAAGCAAACAGGGCATCCAAAGCGCATAGGTTTTTCCGCTACCCGTAGGTGCGTTGAGCAATCCACTTTTCTGTTCTAAGAAGGCCCGCCATACCTCTTCCTGGAAGGGAAAAGCCTTCCAGCCCTGTTGAGTAAACCAACCATGACCTTTAGCTACTAAATCATCTGTACTCAAAGCCTTCATATATTTGACAACAACCAAAAGCTAACGGAAGAGTTGTACTTGTTTCCATTTTGACGGAAACAGGAAGTTGTCCCATTTTCAAAAAAGTATCTCCATGTCCAGAAATTTTTCTTTCAGGAACAGTGCAAAAAAGGTAGGTCAAGCTCCGGGGACATTATTGTATGTAGATGATCCCAAAACCAAAGGTCCTTTTATGGTAGACGTAATTGATTACAGTCCTACCTACATCAAAGAGTTTGGCCTAGAAACAGTGGAGGACATCTTTCCTCATAGGGAGTCTCCCTACAATTCCTGGATCAACTTTGTGGGAATACATAATGCGGAAGAAGTAGCCAAGGTGTGTGATCACTATGGGATACACCCGCTTACGGTGGAAGATATTCTACAGCAGGAACAAAGACCTAAGCTGGAAGATAATCCTGAATATCTGTTTGTCACGTTGAGTATGCTTCACTTTGATGAAACCACCATGGGGGTAGACGTAGAACAGGTAAGCTTTGTACTGGGCAAGTCCTGGCTGCTCACTTTTCAGGAACGAAACGAAGACACGTTTGAGCCGGTAAGAAAGCGCCTAAGAAAACAGAAAGGCCGGATCATTAAGAACAAATCTGATTACTTGCTATATACTCTCATAGACACCATTGTGGACTATTATTTCGTAGTGCTAGAGAAAATAGGTGATGAACTGGAGGATATGGAGGCGGAGATTCTGGTGAATCCCAATCAGAAGCTGCTGGATAGGCTTTACTTCCTGAAGAAGGAACTAATCTCTGTCCGAAGAGCCATATGGCCCCTGAGGGAGGTGGTCATTAAGTTGGAAAGGGATGACTCGCTTAAGCTGATCCAAAAAGGAACCCGGTTGTTTTTCCGGGATGTGTATGACCATGTAGTGCAGGTGATAGATGCGGTGGAAAGCTCCCGGGACTTAGCCAATTCTCTGGTAGACTTGTACCAAAGTATGTTGGGAAACCGCACCAACGACGTAATGCGGGTACTTACCGTCATTTCTACCATCTTCATCCCCCTTACCTTTATGACAGGGGTATACGGCATGAACTTCCAGCATATGCCCGAGCTTGCCAAGCCATGGGCATACCCTGTCTTGTGGGCTAGTATGCTGGCTATGAGCGGGGGATTAATCCTCTATTTCCGGCGGAAACGGTGGCTGTAGGCTATTTCTTAAACTGCTCAAGGGCTGTTTCCAGCATAGCATCACGGCCTGCCACTACATCTTGATAGGTATTGACAACAGGAACATCTGGGATTATACCCCGGCCGATCCATTCGGGTTTGTCTACCGGGTTCGTGTAGCGAATCATCGGTATGTCTATCTTCAATCCCGAGTTGGGGAGGAGGGCCGTGACATGGAGGGCACTGGTGTTGCCATAGTAGCCCCCTCCGGTTTCCTGGCCCACAAAAATAGCCTCGCGGTTATTGTGTAGGGCGCTCACTACATCTGTGGCAGTAGAATAGGTGCCCCCATCCGTCAATACAACCAATTGTCCTTCAAACACAGGCGACTGGGGTTTGTGGGTTCTTAGAGTTTTACTCCAGATCCACTTGAAATGCCCAGGATCTTCTCGGTCTTTCACCAATAG
>JBCBHI010000866.1:0-2810 GCA_038525885.1 Bacteroidota bacterium | reverse complement strand
GGGTACGGGTACCCGCTGATCGTACCGCCCCTTGCCTACCTGATTGATCTTTTCGGCCAATTGCAGGATAGGCGTAGCTACCCGGCGAGGCACAAAGATGATGGTAATACCCGTGATGAGCAGCGCCAAGATCAGGAATACAAATACCCAGGTACGGGCCTGGAAGTAAAGCTCTACCTGTGCATTGTCCTTCCGGTTGATAGCGGCATGGTTCAGCTCAATGAGCGTAATCACATGGTCCTGGATGATCTGGTTTTGCCGCTGCAAAACCGAGAAATAGTAATCGGCTCGCTCGGGCTGAAACTCAAATTCCAGGATGCTATTCTTATAGTCATCCCATTCTATTTCTATCTGTTGCAGGATTTCGGATTCGCCTGGTTCCGAGATGTTGGCAAAGCACAAGTCCATATTGCGCTTAAACACACGCTTTTCACCCTCCAGAATCTCAAATAGAATTACCTCATTGTAGTTTTTGCCCAAGCATACCTTGCTCATGATTTGGTCTGCCTTGGCCAGGGTAAGAATAAGATCTTCGGAAGCTTTTACGGATTGGTAGTTCTCCTTTAGCATGAGCCGGGCACCCGTACCCAACCGCTCCATGTAGTAGCTGGCCGCAATAGCCAAGGCCAAACTCACCAGGAGCACAAAGAAGAACCCCAACAATATTTGAGACTGTATCCTCACTATTTCTCTTTATCGATGCCGTATTCCTTTAGCTTCCGGTACAGCGTAGCCAACCCAATATCTAAACGCTTGGCTGCCTCGGCCTTATTGCCGCCCGTCATTTCGAGTACTTTCAAAATATGAATTTTCTCCACCGAATAGAGGTCAACGGACCCCATTTCGTCGGGAGTAGCACCACTGGGTGCCCCTTCCAGGATTTCGCCGGGCAGGGTGGTGTGGTTCAGCTGGTGGTCATCGGCCAGAATCACCGAGCGCTCTACCACATTACGCAGTTCGCGGATATTGCCTGGCCAAGTGTATGACCGCAAATACCCGGTATACTCCGAGGACATCCCGTCTAGTATTTTGCCAAACTTCTCCGCGTTTTGCTTCATGAAGTTGAGGGCAAGCAGCTCTATATCATCCTTGCGTTCGCGCAGGGGCGGCAAGTTGATAGTAAAGGTGCTCAGGCGATAGTACAAGTCCTTCCGAAACTCCTCGTTGTCCTCCCGGAACAAGTCCCGGTTAGTAGCCGCAATGATGCGCACATCAATGGGTATGGAAGAGGTTTCGCCTACCTTGTTGATGGTTTTGTTTTCCAACACCCTTAGGAGTTTGGCTTGTAACTCAGGAGACATCTCTCCCAACTCGTCCAGAAAGATGGTGCCCCGGTCGGCCACTTCAAAGTACCCCTTCTTATCCTGATGGGCTCCCGTAAAAGCGCCTTTCTTATGGCCAAAAAGCTCACTCTCTTGCAAGTCCTTAGGTATAGCCGCACAGTTGATGGCAATGAAAGGCCCCTTACGCCTGCGGCTTGCCAGGTGGATGGCTTCTGCCATGAGTTCCTTACCCGTACCCGTTTCCCCCAGTAGCAGTACCGTGGTGTCCGTGATGGCTACTTTCTTGGCCAGGTCTATAGTCTTGTGCAAGGCTGTACTTTGGCCTATTATTTTGCTGAAAGAAGACTTACTCTCCAGGCGGTATTCAAACTCCTGCAGCTGGCGGTTGAGTACCGCTTTTTCTACCGCTTTGGCTGCCACCAAGGGTAACTTCTCGTCTCCGTCACCTTTGGTGAGGTAGTCAAAGGCCCCCATCTTCATGGCCTTCACGCCATCCTTTATATTACCAAAGGCAGTAAGCACAATCACCTCCGTGAGAGGGTATTGGCTTTTGATCAGCTTAGTAAATTCCAGGCCGTTAGTATCGGGCAACTGTACATCGGTGATGACTAACGAAAGGGTCTGCTTTTCCAAAATGCCCAACCCGGTAGTAACGTCGGGGGCTGAAAAGACTTCGAAACCCTCAAGCATCAAGAGCTTGGTGAGTAGTTCGCGTAAATTATCCTCATCCTCAACGATGAGTATCTTCTGTCCTTTTACTTCCATGCTTGTTGGTAGTCATTGGTCCCCATACCCAGACTTTCACTGTGGTGAAAAAGAACTGAGCAGGTTTGTAAAAATCCCCTAGGGAAGTGTAACCATAAGCGGCTCACACGGGTTAAAGAACGGAAGATTTATCCATTCCCAAAAATACTTCAAACCGCATATGACACTAAAAAAGGGCGAAAAAGCCCCGGATTTCACCCTCCCGTCATCAACCGGCGAAAAGTTTACTCTAAGCAAGGACCGGGCAGGCCAACCGGTTATCCTATATTTCTATCCAAAGGACTTCACCCGGGTGTGTACCGAGGAGGCTTGTGAATTTCGTGATGCCTTTCAGGATTTTCGTGATCTGGATGTGGATGTCATTGGGATTAGCCGCGATACGGTAGAAACCCACCAGAAATTTAAAGAGAAGCATAAGCTCCCTTTTGAATTACTAGCCGATGTACAAGGTGGAGTAGCCAAAAAGTACAAGGCCTCCATGCCGGTATTTGGCATGAGCCGCCGGATCACCTATTTGCTAGATGAAAACCACGTGGTGAAGGCAGTGATAGAAAATATGTTTAGTGCCAAAAAGCACCTGCAAACCATGCTGAGAGGAGCTACCGATCTGGAATTTCAGCCGGATATTGTGGGAAGGAAATAAGGAGATTCACAAAAGAAACAGATTTGATCCCCGGCTAATAACCGGGGATTTTTTTATGTCATTTACCATTTGATAAATTTTCTATAAACTACTGATAATCAATTGATAAAATATCTTCA
>JBCBHI010000865.1:0-2811 GCA_038525885.1 Bacteroidota bacterium | reverse complement strand
AGCGAAAGCACCCTCAAGGAGTACTTTCCGGGGGAGTCGGGATACTGAGCGGCTCGGTCTTCCAACAGCGTACCCGCTTCGGAGAATCTATCTTGGTTGATTAGCAATTTGGCATATTCGCAGGCCCGGAAATTGATGTCTTCGGGATTAGGATCGTACGCCAGACTCATTTCATAGGCGCTACGGTAGTAGGCCTCTGCTTCTATCAAGTTACCTGCCTTTCTCCAGTAGAAGCCCAAATTAAAGTGGGTGCGTAGGAGATGGATTTCTGAACCTAGCTCAGAGGCGTGTCCCGCTGCCTTGTCCAGATACACTTTGGCCTCTTCCAAGGCACCGTCATATATCAAGTTATTGGCTAGGGTGTAGGCTGTTTTCGCTTGCATAGCCAAGTTGTTGGCTTTGGTGGCAAAAGCATAGGCTAAGGCAAATTCCTGATTGGCTTCCGCATAGGCACGAGTACTGAGGTGCAGATAACCCATGTTTTCATGCAAGTAGGCCAATAAATCCTCCCGGTTTTCACTCACTAGCAGGGCCGCTGCGGACTTGAACTTGGCCACCGCTTCCTCTGGCCTTTGGGTCTCGGTAAGGTATTTACCTAAGGCAATCTGGGACTTGGCCAACAAAATGTAATCATCGGTGTCTAGGCTGATTTTCTCTGCCAGAGCAAAACTGTAGTAAGCCTCGTTGTATTCTCTTTCCTGGTCTTTATACCGCCCCTTTAGATAGAGCATCTGGCCAAGCCATGGATATAGCTGGTAGGACTCTGCTAGGGCAATACCTCTGTCTAGCAGAGAGTCTACTCCTGCCCTGCCTTCATTTATCATTTCCTCAGAAAGATGGAAAATGGTTTGGGCTTGTTCTTCAGGAAGCTGTTGGTAACGCAGCGTGACTTTCAGGCTATCGATATCGGACCCGAAAGCCCCGATACTGATTGCTAAAGCCACAAGAGAAAAACCAAAGACTTTCATAAGCAATGAGTTTTAGGTTGGGCAAAGCGCCCAACCCTAAGTTCCTAACCGATGGATTAGGAGATAGAGGGAGGAATACTACCACCTCCTGTGCCTGCGCCACGATCGTCGTCGTCATCTCCTGTTCCTGCTTTCAAAAGTTTCAAATCACTTTTAGACAAAGCGTTCCACTTTTTTGCGAATTCATTTTTTACATGTGTCATTTCGATAAATGTTTGATTTATCGAAAGTTACCTAAGATTTCAGTCGAGAATCCTATGGGACTTACCTCCCCTGATCTTCTTAGTGACTAGAGAACATGTAAAATATGAATGGGTCAACAAAACCGAGTCCGGTATGCCAGACCTGAGGTTCTGCCCCTGAAGGTAATGAATTGTCGGCTTTTATGGCCAAGAAAATACTGGAATGGAATACTAATTGGGAAATGGTGAGAAAGGCCTATTCCTGGTTCAGGAATCTCTTAGGAATGGAATGGGATTAGGTTAAGGATGTGTTTACTCTTCCTTGTCCGCTATGTAATAAATGACTACTTGCTTTTGAGCTGCCATCAGGCCCATGTACATTCTAGCCTTCCATCCCTGTAAGGAGAAGATTTGTACCTCCTTATTCTCCACCATCAAGAACTCATGGCTTCTTAGGGCTTGGGCAGAGTCTAGGACTTTCTTTTCAAAAGTCTTCTTTTCGTCTGCAAAGGTGAGCGAATCCTTTAGGTTCTCATACTCGGTGAGGGCAAGGGGGTGGAAACGGACGCTGTATCCGCTAGCCTTCCACCCTGCTGGAGCCGATACCTCGGCCAGGGATACTTGGTTTTGGGTAACCTCGGTAATGCGCTGAGCTAACACTTCTTTGTGTTCATCAGAAACCGGAAAGGCTGATTTACTAACAGCCAGCCCCATCCATTCTAACAGCATTTCTACACCCCCTAGGATGGCATCTGGTGAGATAAAAACGGGAAATGGTATCATATGCTAACTGTACTTTGTTTGGTCTGGTGGCGGGATGGTAGAGGCCTCACCGGACAATCCGGTAGTTCTTGTGTTTCCATAGCACTACTCCGGTGCGTTTTTCAACCCACCGTCGAAAACGATCCTTCAGGTGGAGCGAATTATGGGATAAGTCGTGATCGAACTGCCAGTTCATGCGCTCAATCCTAGGTTGCATCACGGCCGGGTGGGTACCCGAGTATCGTTCCAGGCTATCAATCCCAGAGTAATCATACTCCTCCGCCTTTACTACATGCTTATCCATCCAGGCATCGTCATGCCAAAGCTTGTTGAAGTTTTCTTGCTTGCCTTGCATGGCTGCGGGTTCGCGAACCCAACCGTAGTGATGGATGTGGGCTTTGAGAGGCTTTACTTGCAACTTCTGATTGTCCCCCCTACGGAAGCCTATGGCATCCTGAAAGGAATATACATCCGCATGGGGTTTGATCACCCGAATCTCCTTCCGGTACCACTGGTATGAGTCGCCTACGTAGTCATAAGAACCATAAAAGTGGCGATAGTTGAAAAGCAGGCCTTCTACCCGGTCATCGCTTTGCCAACGCTCCATCGCCATGCGTACTTCAGCATGCCCAGCCTCGTGCATCACCTCATCTCCTTGAATGTAAATGGCCCAATCGGCCTTCGGGGATATAGCCGCCAGTGCCTTGTCCGTTTCCACAGCTAGTACCCGCCCACCTTCGCGAAGCGAGTCATCCCAAACGGTATGGATCACCCGAATTTTGGGGTCGTCTAGCTGAGCAATCAGCTGCTCGGTATCGTCCTCGGAATTCGGGTGATCCATACCGTTTGGGATGACTCGCTTCGCGAAGGTGGGCGGGTACTAGCTGTGGAAACGGACA
>JBCBHI010000864.1:0-2753 GCA_038525885.1 Bacteroidota bacterium | reverse complement strand
CGATCTCGTAGGCCATGGCGGCAATAGCCTGGGCACCGCCTACCTTGATTACGGTATCGATGCCAATGAGCCTGGCCGTGAACAGAATCACGGGGTTGATCTCTCCTCGTTCATTGGTAGGGGTGCACAGCACTATTTCCCGGCAGCCCGCAATCTTTGCCGGTATGCCCAGCATAAGCACGGTGCTAAACAGCGGTGCCGTGCCACCGGGTACGTATAGCCCCACCTTTTCGATGGCGACACTACGGCGGCGACACACCACGCCGGGCATGGTTTCTACGGTCAGTTCCTGCTGGGCTTGTGCTTGGTGGAAGGCCTCTATGTTGGCTTTGGCAGTAGTGATGGCTTGCTTCAGATCCAGGGGTACTTGCGCATCGGCCTCCAGGAATTCCTTGTTGGTAACCCGCAAATCGTCAAGCTGAGCCCGGTCAAACTGAAAGGCAAACTCTCGCAAGGCCTTATCCCCCTTTCGTGCCACCTTTTTCAAGATCGGTTTTACCACCTTCTTGATCTCCTTCATCTCCTGTACGGGGCGCTGCAAGTGGGTTCCCCACTCAGCCACCGTAGGCCATTTCACGATTTTCATACAATCATCTTTTCTATCGGCACTACCAAAATTCCCTCTGCTCCGGCTACCCGTAGCTTATCGATGACCTCCCAGAAGTCGTCTTCCTGAATAACCGAATGTACGCTGCTCCAGCCTTCTTGGGCCAAAGGAAGTACCGTAGGACTGCGCATCCCGGGAAGCAGATTTGAGATCTCCTCTAGTTTATCGTTAGGGGCATTCAGCAAAATATACTTGTTGTTGTGTGCCGCCTTTACCGCCTTCATGCGGAACAGGAGTTGGTCTACGATGGCTTGCTTGGCATCTTCTAGCTTCTTGGGGCCTATCAGCACCGCCTCAGATTTGAAAATGGTCTCCACCTCCTGTAGGCCGTTCATGAGCAGCGTACTGCCGGAGCTTACCAGGTCACAGATGGCATCGGCCAGGCCAATACCCGGGGCAATCTCTACCGAACCGCTGATTTCGTGGATTTCGGCTTTTACCCCTTCGCCTTTTAGGTAGGTATCCAATATGTGAGGGTAGGAGGTAGCAATGCTCTTGCCCTCAAAGTCTTTCACTCCGTTGTATTCGGTGCCACGAGGCAGGGCCAGCGACAGGCGGCACTTGCTAAAGCCTAGCTTACGGATAACCGAAACCTCCTTGTTTTGCTCGGCCATTTCATTCTCCCCCACAATGCCCAAATCGGCCACGCCGTCTTCTACATATCCGGGGATGTCGTCATCACGTAAAAACAGGAATTCGATGGGGAAATTGGTGGCTTCGGCTTTTAGGCGGCCTTTGCGGGCATCGGAGAATTTAATGCCACATTCTTTGAACAATGCAAGCGAGTCGTCGCTTAGTCGGCCTTTCTTTTGCACGGCCACGCGTAGGATGGTATTCATACCAATCAGTAATCTTGAAAATGGTGTAAAGGTTTTGTTTGCTCAGTGAGCAGGGGGGAAGCGAAGTCCCCCAGAATTGGGGCAATATGGTAGTGTTCATTCCTCAGACGAGGAATGATGGAAGTGGTGGTGAGCATGACGCAGGCCGGTGAATACCGCCGTAGTGTTCATAAGACTTCCTTGAGTTGCGCTGCAAAAATAGTCAGGCCCATCAATAATGCAAGGGTAGTTTTCGGACACTAGGGTTGGGTAAAGATTTCTTAATGGAAGGAAACTTCAATGGGGTGGATTCCATTTGATGAGGATGCGGTTCATTCTTAGCGTCTTAGGGTACGGTACGTTCTAGTTCTTCGGGATATCCGAACAGGTGTGACCCAACCTAACTGGGCAGGAATTTTCCTAAGCGTTATACCATCACTCAGCGAGTTCGGGGATTTCGGGTAGGGGCACTTGAAGTATTACCGTGGTACCATGACCAGGTTGGCTATCCAACATTAGCCTGCCCGTAAGGCTTTCAACTTGTTGCCGTACACTAGCGAGACCCAAACCACCTTCGGTAGTACCCACCACAAAGCCTTGTCCATCATCTTCTACGGTTATCACCAGTAGTTCTTCAATCTGGTTGATTTGTAGGGTGATTTCCTGAGCATTGGCGTGCCGCAATACATTACTAATCAGCTCCTGTACCATTCGGTACACCTGTCTTTGAAATTGGAAGGGTAAACTATCAGGCAAGGCTGTCAGGTGCACGTCTACTTGCAGTTGCCCACTTGCGGTAATTACCTCACCCAGTTGTTGGATACTGGCTTGCAGTCCGCGGTAGCGGACTCCCTCTTCCTGCATGGCATGCGAAAGGCGGCGTACCTCTGTCTGGGCTTCCTCCAGTAAGGTGGTAGCTCTTAGCCTATGCTCGGGTGCCACTACTTCGGCCTGTACAAAGAGGCGAGTGGCGGTTAACAAGCTTCCCACCCGGTCGTGCAATTCGACCCCAATCCGACGGCGTTCCCGGTCTTCTCCAGCAAGCTGGGCTTGTAAAGTCGCCACCTCTTGCCCTTGCAGCAAGGCTGCTACTTCCTGCTGGTGCTCCAGCTGCTGAGAACGGGCTTCGGCTTGCTGCCGCTTGTTGCGTTGGCGAGCCCATTGGGTTATGCCCCACAGGCTGAGTAGCAGGGCCAATATGCCTAGTAGGGCCCCGTTGCGCTCGGCACGGCGGCGCTGGGTTTTGGCAGACTGTATGGCATTGGCCTGGGCTAAGTCCGCAATGGCCAGGTCTTTCTGCACGCTTTCGTATTTCTCTTGCATCTCGG
>JBCBHI010000863.1:0-2813 GCA_038525885.1 Bacteroidota bacterium | reverse complement strand
CCTTCTGGGGTACCCACCACCTGTCGCTGGACTTGGGAGCAGAGGTGCATCTCTGGGGTCCGGATTTTGGCGGTAAGGCCTCGCTAGACCTGTACGTGACCAGTGTAACGGTCCACTTCGGGGCTAAAAAGTCACAGAAACCACCTCCGCTGGATTGGGCTACTTTCCGGGAAACATTCTTACCCGAGCCGCTAGTGCCACAGGTGATTACCTTGGACAGCCCTTCGTCACCAGGCAGCGGCCATCATTTGGGCACCTTTCACCCACACGAATTGACGCTGAATGTAGAGGTACCTGTGCCACTTACTCAGGTGGAAAATCAGCCAGTAGGTATCGTACCTATGGGTCTCCAAGCGGGAGATTTCACCAGCACCCTGGAGGTTTCGGTATACCCTGAGGGCCAACCATCTGAACCGCTGAAAACGCAACAGGCACCCCTCGCCAAAAAGGTACCCGCGGCACTTTGGGCACCCCATGGCCAACCTACTTTGAGCGATGAAGCCCTGATAGAGGCGATCATGGGCCAGCAGATAACCTTGATCAATGCGGGAGTGCCAATAGCCTCTTGTGATGCGCGGGAATGCGGGATTAGCCTTACCAATATAAGTCCAAAGAAGGTTTGGGAAGAAAGTACACAGCTAACCGGGAACCCGAAGGAAGCTGGCCAGGTCGTGAAACCCAATGTCACAGACCTGGGAAAAGCGATGCTAAAGAGCCTTGGCCTTACGGTTACCCATGACCTATCTGAACCCACCCATGTTCCGGTGGAAATCCTCGCCCTGTAACCTAACCCTTCCATGAACGAATCGAACCAAAGCATGCAGTTTCTCGAAGCCGAGATTCCTTTGAAAGAAGGGAATTATGAAATCCAGGTGGCACAAACCATCAGCGAGGGAGGCCAGGAGCACACCACGCAAAGGGCTACCCACACTCTTCGGCTAGAAGGGGAGAAATCCGTAAATGGAGCCTCATGGGTCAGCCGGGTGTATCCCCCGGCCTTCAGCGAAGGCAACTTTGGGAAGGTACTGCCTAGCATATCCCTTTCCCGGGCATCGCTACCGTGGGAGCGGGTAGGGCAAAAGGGCAACCCAAAGGTACCCTGGCTCGCCCTGTTGGTTTTTCGTGCAGATGAGACCGTAAGTACCCAGTCGGTACCGCTCTCGGAGATTCCTGAAATGCTGCGACCAACCGGGGAGTTCACCCCAGGCAGCACAGCCACGGTATTGGAGGTGGAGCGCACGCTGTTTGAAAGCCTCGTGCACAGCGCCGAGCAGCTCCGCTGGATGAGCCATGTACAGCAAGGAACGGATGAAGCCGGCCAAGTCATTTTCAAAGAGGCGACCCTGCTTCACCATCGCTTTCCCAAGAAAGGGGTAAATACTGCCCACCTGGTATCACTAGAGAACCGATGGAACGAGGAAGGAAAGTTCATTTTCCAGGACTCGGAAACCACCACGGTGCAAATGATCTCTTTACACTCCTGGAGCTACACCATCACCACGGATTCGGATATAGCTTTTTTGGTAGCAGCAGGGGAACTTGCCCAATCCCTCTCCACCTTAAAACTACCCCTAGCCACAGCCGATAATGAGGCAAAGATAAAGCTGGCCCAAGGCTTGGTAGCCTTACCTTACCAAATCTCAGACGGCAGTGCATCGGCCGGCTGGTACCACGGCCCCCTCGCCACCGGACCTACACAATCCACCGCCCTATACTCCGAGCAAAACGAGGCTTTCGATTCTAGTGACCGATGGCTTCGCTACTTCAGCAAAGAGGGATTGTACGACACCTCGTACGCTCTGGCCTGGGAGCTAGGACGCCTGCTGGCCCTACAGAATACCCGCTTTGCCACGGGGCTGTACCAGTGGAAACGCCAACACTTGCAACACATGCATCATGGTGAACAGCGAGCGGTGGCCTCCAGGCTTTTGCCTCTCACGTCCGAGCGAAAAGAGGACAAGCAGGAGATACCCGACTACGTACGCCAGTGGTTGGTCAGCTTGACGAACCTGGAGGGCATTCCTTTCTCCTATCTAGTGCCAGACGAACGCATGTGCCCAGTAGAATCTTTGCGGGTATTTCGACTTAACGTGTCCTGGGTACAAGCTTTGGTGTACGGGGCTATGAGCCTGGGCGGTAAAACCGAGGCCAGTACCATGCTAGCGGAGGTGTTTTCTGACAGCGACTGGGAGACCCGGGAAAAATACAGCGGCCTATTGCTGCGCTCGCAAGTAGTGAAGGATTGGCCCGATTTGTTCGTGGAGGGAGTAGATGTAACCCTGGTGCGCCAGGTAAAACTTGCCCCAGATACGCTGTTCTGCCTGTTTGATGGAACTCCCAAATCACTCTACCTGGAGAACTTCCGGGAGGTTCGGCATTTCGCTTGGGAATCCGATCTTGAGGCCAGTATGGCAGGCGATGAGGTGGATTATCGAGTGGTGAAATTGAAACACAAGACGATTACCAATCCAGCAGAAATGGCCAACTACCTAGTGCAGACCCGCCAACGGGTGGTAATCAATTTATAACTGATGCACGCGCTCAATTCTGCTGCAATCATGGAAAGAAACACCGTAAATCGGGGCCAATCCGGCGAATAACCACCTTATTTGCCGGATTTTTTACGGCGAATAAGATAAGACACGGCAATTCATAGCTAGATTTGCCGTTTAACTATTAGGATTACCACACCATGTATTTCCATCAACACAGAGACTGGCCCAATTTCACTTGGGACAATGGGCTTTTACTCCCTTATGTGAGTAGGGTGCGCGATCTCCAAGGGCGTCTGATAGGAAGAATGCAGAGCTTGG
>JBCBHI010000862.1:0-2820 GCA_038525885.1 Bacteroidota bacterium | reverse complement strand
GGGGCACGCCCAATGCCATTAAGTTAACGTAAGCTGGATCGCATTTGGAAATGCGATCCCATCTTTGATAGGCAATTGTATTGCCCTTTTTAGCCCTAGAGGCGCATTTCAAATGCGCTTAGAAGATGCGATCGAAATAAAATTTCGACCGAGCGATCTAAACCTAACGACATTGGGCGTGCCCCCTTACCGTCGTCCGCTCACGCGGCCTTTGGGAAAGGGGTCGTGCTGCTTGGCACTCGCCTGCCCTGCGACAGGCCCTACGGGCCGCCAGCTCGGGCTCAAACAAAGCCAGCATCACTCACGCGAAATCAACTGCCTGTTCATTATCAACCCATTATATCTTATACATATCCCATATTAAGATTGATACAGTACATGGACATATTCAATTACCCGTTACAAAAAAGTCATTCCGCCCCCCTCTCCTACTCCATCCAAATATCAGTCGTCTCTTAAGGCCTTGATAGGATTGGCCGTAGCCGCCCGGTATGACCGGAACCCAATGGTAGACCAAATGATAGCCAGGGTGAGCCCACCTCCCAGAATAAAATAGGCCGGACTCAAGCCGATGCGGTATTCGAAATCACTCAAGTACTGCTGAGCCAGCCAATACACCAAGCCTACAGAAATTACCAAGCCGATGGCGTACAGCAGGGTAAACTCACGGAAGAGCAAGAACATCAACTTGCGTACCGAGGCACCCAATACCTTCCGGACCCCAATCTCCTTCTCGCGCCGTTTGGCGTGGAACAGGATAAGCCCATACGACCCTAAGCACGAGACAAAAATGGCCAATATGGCAAACCACCGCATGATCTCACCCAAACGATCTTCGTTCTGGTAGTTCTGAGCCAGGGTTTCTTCCAGAAAGAAATACTCGAAGGTTTTCTCTGGGAAAAATTCCGTCCACTTATCTTCTAAGAAACCCAAAGTGGCTTGGTAATCAGCCCCTTCTCGGATTCGGACACTCAGGTTGCTCAACTCATTGGCAGAAATATCAAGAAAAAGAGCGTTGATAGGCTGTGAGAGGGCTATGTAATGGAAGTCTTTGAACACTCCTATCACGGTACCCTGTTTGCCTCCGCCACCACCAACTTTGGTTACTTGCTTCCCAAGGGCCTCTTCAGGCGTTTCCCAGCCCAGCTGGCGAACGCCCGTTTCGTTGATCATGAAAGCCTCCTGCTGATCAGTGCCCGCATCGCGTGAGAAACCGCGGCCTGCCAATACTTCTATACCGTAGGTTTCCAAGAAGGTATAGTCTACCGACATATCGGAGATGGCCGTGGGGCCTTCCTCAGCGGGTTGTCCTTCATAGGTCATCATGTGCATAATGGAACCCTGGCCAGGAATGCCGCCCGTAATGGAGGTAGCCACTACATCAGGGTGGGCTTCCAGCTCGCCATTTAGGGTTTTGAGGCGGTCCATGATGGATTGCATACCCATGCCAAAGATGTTGTTGATGCTGTTGCTACGCACGGGTATGGTGACCACATTCTCTTTGATGAAGCCCAAGGGCTTGTTGAGCAAATAGTCTAACTGAAAGTAGATAATGACCGACCCAGTGATGAGGGCAATAGACATGGCAAACTGAAAGGCTACCAGTACCCGGCGCAAGGAAAATACGCGGGGCTGGGTTTCGGTTTTTCCCTTGAGAGAAGTGATGGTATGGAGCCGGGTAAGTACAAAGGCAGGGTAGCTTCCTCCTAACAGGCCCGTGACTAGGAAGATGCCCAGCATGGCTAGTATGGTCATGGGTTGCCATAGCAAACTGATGCTAAGCTCTTTTCCGGTAAGCCTGTTTAGCAAGGGCACCCCTTCGGACATCAAAATGATGGCGAGTACAAAGCCTAGGAAAGTAATCACCAAGGATTCGCCCAAGTACTGAAAGAATAGCTGCTTGCGAGTAGCCCCCAGGCTCTTGCGCATACCCACTTCACGAGCACGGCGCGCGCTGTGAGCGGTGCTTAGGTTAATGAAGTTGAAACAGGCGATCAGCAAAGTGATCAAAGCAATGGCAGCAAAGGTGTAAACATACCGCATATTGCTGGGGGCATCAGCTTGCAAGGCCAGGTCCGGCCACTTGAGATGCAAATCCTGCACGGGGGCCAGGGAGAATTCCTGATCCTGCTTGTACACTTCCGCGGCATACTCATCTACAAATCCGGTAAGCTGTTCGCCTACTTTGTCAGCGTCAGCCCCAGGAGCAAGTCTAAGGTAAGTCAGCGAGTGAGAAATCAACCAATTGGTTTCCAAGGCATTAGCCAGCTGCGGAGCCGCTTCCACACTTTCTATCCTAAACTGGCTATAATAGGGCGCTAGCATCTCTAGTGAGATATGAGACTGTTCAGGCCAGTTTTCAAATACGCCCACCACTTCAAAAAGATGCTCTCCTTGCAGGGAAAGGGTACGGCCCAATACCTGGTCGGTACCAAAGAACTGCACTGCCTTTTCCCTACTGAGCAAAAGCGCATTGGGATCATCCAGTGCATGCTCAGCCTGGCCAGCTACCATGTCTAGCTGAAAAATCTGGTAGAAATTACTGTCAGCAAAGTAGATGGACTCTTCAAATTCCTTATCGGCCTCACCAGGGATTTCCACGTCTACGCTAATGTTTCTTCCAAGAAAGCGCGCAGCGGCTTCTACCTCCGGTATGTATTCTTGAGCAGCTAAGCTTACCGGCGGGGGTATAGAGGCAAAATCCCACCCGGTGGTAGAATGGTATAAGACCTGGTATAATTGGTCAGCCTCGGGATGGAAATCATCGTAGGCCAGTTCGTCCTGCACAAAGAGATAAATAATGCCACAGCAGGCAATTCC
>JBCBHI010000861.1:0-2821 GCA_038525885.1 Bacteroidota bacterium | reverse complement strand
CGACCCATGCCCAAAGCCCGTGATAGCGGGCGACGGCGTGGGATACGCCCAAATATTATCCCAAATCTTCCTTCGCAGCCAACCAAACAAAAAATCCCCAGCCTAGGCCGGGGAACTCGTAAAACACAACTACCACAAACAATGATGCTCTATTAGCCTCGTGGCCCACCTCCATTTCTGAGTTGCGGCCTGGGGGCATTTTTAAATTCACTTTCAGATATGTATCCGTCTCCGTTAGTATCTACCTTAGCAAAGTCATTGGCCAGCGGGCCTTTTATCTCCGCTTTGGCTAGCCGGCCATCCTTATTGGTATCCATTTGGGTGAGCAATTGCTCGTAAGAAGGGGCACCCCCTTGCTGGCCACCTCCACCACCGGGAGGGCGCTGCCCATTGCGGGCTTGGTTGTTTTGCGAAGCACATGACCAGCTCATCCAAACTACTGCGGTTACCATTGCGAGTGTTTTTGTTATCCTTTTCATATCCTAATTATTTCCCCTTTAGACGTGACTCTTTGGGGCATCCCTCGCTGTCGGCGAAAAAAAAATTGCGGTAGGTAAGCTTTCTGGCCAGTGACCTATCAATAAGGCTTTTGTAGAAGCAACTAAGCTGCTGAGGGCTATCTTAGCGACCTCCAAAACGAATCACATATGACACGCTTTACCTTAGATCAATTTGACGCCCAAAAGATAAATTCACACGGTCTTGCGCAGCTACGCGGGGGCACCTCTGCTAGCTCAGGCAAAGGCCTGGGGGGTGGCAATGGAGGAAGTAGTGGCCCTGGCAGTGGATCAGGCAGCTCCAATACACCTCCTCCGCCACCGCCAAAGCCCGGAGATAATACCGGTGCTGTGGGTAACATCAGTACTGGAGGTGGTCTCTAAGCCTCTGGTAAGCTGGATTTAGCCAATAGGGGAGTGTAGGCCTACCCTTCACTCCCTACCTAAAAGGTGTTGAAAATCATCTTAAGGGCTACTGCCGTACCCGGCATCTCCTTTTAATAAAAACCTCTGTTTGCTCCGAGTCTACTCCGTGGTCTCTGTGTTCAATGTATGGGGGATTCCTGTAGTTATTGCACTACTGTAGCCTCTAGCTCCACGGTAAGCGTTTCAAAAAGGCTTTTCACTTCTAGTAATGTACTGGCCTGCTGAATTCCATGCCTAGTCACCCAATCTTGGAAAACATCAAAACATTGGAAAAGCGATTCCGCAGAAGTTGTATACACATTTAGCCGCACAATATTGCTAGGGTGGTACCCAGCCTCCTCTATCACCCGTTCCAGGTTCTCAATAGCCCGAGTCAATTGGGTTCTCATGTCTTCGGTACTGGATCTTCCCTCCGGGTCCGTTGCCGTTTGCCCAGAAACATAAAGTGTTCCTTTTGGCTGTTTCACTTCTACAGCCTGCACATAATTGCGTTCGTTTTGCCAGGCCCAAGGATTGATAACTCTCTTTTCCATTTTAATTCTTCTAAATGTCAATGGGTTTCAGCCGCCCACTGCCGCTTTCAGTAGCTTCATGAGGGCTTACTTATTCACTAATGCAAAGGTGGAACGCTTACCCAGGACCAACCTGTGACCTATATCACTATCGTGAAACGGCAAGGCCAGTCCATGTGCGTCTTGGGAAAAGGGGCAATTAGGAATAGAGCCGACTCAGGGTTTCTCTGGAAACACCCAAGTAAGCCGCAAGCTGAGTTTTGGATACCCTTTGAATTAAGGAAGGGTGCTGGTGAAGCAACTGTTCGTAGCGCTCCTTAGCGTTGGTGGTGAGTAAGGACACTATCCGTTGTTGAGCGCCAATGAAGCCTGCACTCGATTTTTGGAGGAAGAAGGTTTCCATCTTTGGCAGGCCTTTGCATAGACTTCTGTAGCCTTCCAGCGGCAGGCAAAATACAGTGGTAGGTTCCAAACTCCGCAACGAAAGGCTAGCCCTGGTTTGAGAGAAGTAGGCATAGAAATCGCTCTCCCACCAATCCTCCATGGCGAAACTTACAATATGCTCTTGCCCATGGCCATCCGTATAGCTTAATTTCAATAACCCCGAAACCACATAATAGGCATGGGTTACTTTATCACCAGATTCAAAAATGGATTGATGCTTTTTGTAGGTTTCAATGCTAAAGTGCGGCCATACAAAAGCGAACTCTGCCTCAGTTATGGGTACTGATTCCTTTATATGATTCCGCAGTATTTCTTGCATGGGCTAGTTGAACGATTGTCTGAATTCCAACGGGGAGTACTTTGTTTTTGCCTTGAAGAGTTTACTAAACGATTGGGGGTGCCCAAAGCCTAGTCCATAGGCTATCTCACTTACGGAGTCTTTGGTGGTAGATAACCTCTCTTTGGCTGTATTTATCAGCTTTTGATGGATATGCTGCTGGGCACTTTGCCCGGTAAGTGACCGCAGCATGTCACTAAGGTAACTAGGCGATACGTGGACTTGATCGGCCAAATACTGCACGGTAGGCAGGCCAGCTTCTAGTGGTTTTTCTGTGGTGAAATATTCATTCAAAGCTTCCTCAATTTTTAATACTAAATCCCTGTAAACTGCCTTGTGAGTGATAAACTGTCGATTGTAAAATCGATTGCTGTAGTTTAACAACAAATCAATCTGAGAAATCATTACATCATGGCTAAAGTCATCTATTCTACTCTTCAATTCCTCGTCAATGATTTTGAAGAGTGCCATAATGGTTTCCTTCTCTTGGGCTGAAAGATGAAGAGCTTCATTGGCCCCATAGGAGAAGAACCCATACTGGTTGATTTTAGAGGCTAAGGAGTAAGACAGCAGAAAATCAGGATGAATAAGGAACAAATAACCTG
>JBCBHI010000860.1:0-2822 GCA_038525885.1 Bacteroidota bacterium | reverse complement strand
CTTAACTTGGGTAAATGTATTGTATGTACAGACAGGCACGGGACGGCTTCCTTTGCGGTTTGAGCAGGAAGAAGAGGTATTGGGGGCGAGTCTGATGTCTAGTACTAAGAGTACCGGGGGTGATGGGGAGTTTGGAGACTTTACCCGGCCTTGCCCACAACTCTGCGACTGAGAAGCGCCACCGCAATGCTCCGCTATTTTGACCAAAATGTACACAGGGATGCTCTCTTTGTTTGATATCCTGACGCGAGCGGGTTTGTTCTTTCCGCTGATTCCGGTTCTATATGGGGCCTGGCGGTGGAAACATCTTCTGCGTAGTCCACGCGTACTCGTGCTAATGCTAGTAGGGATCGCGCTAAATGGGTGGGCATCCCTGTACGTTATGAGCTGGGGTTGGCCGAGCAATTTTCCATTATTTCATGGGTACATCTTGTGGGAGCTTCTAGGTCTGCTTTTGGTTTTCTATTGGGGTATCCGCACAACCTATTCGGGTTGGCATCTGCTGACTGTGGGGCTACTATTTGCAAGCTTGTGGGGCTACAATGTGCTCGTACATCCAGGAATCTGGCATACGCCTACCTATATCAGAGCTGTAGAGGCGGTCATTTGTATTGGCCTGGCGGGCGGCTATTTGTTACAGTTGCTACAGGAACGCAAGGAGTATTTTCCGCATAAGACCTTCCCTTTTTGGGTTTCCTTCGGTATGCTCTTGTTCTTTACAGGCAACCTAATACTGTATTCTTTTGCAGGCTGGATTCAACAGACCTCCCGTGCTACATTTACCTACTTGTGGGGGCTGCACGCAGTCCTCTCCAACTTGATGTATGTGTTTTACACGCTGGGCTTGGTATGGGCGAACAAGAATCACAGTTGATCTTGGTCATAGTGACTAGTACTGGGATCATCCTCCTGATCCTGGGAGTTGTAGCTGTATTGGTCATTGGCCACCAAAAGCGGATCATGAAGCAGGACCTACATCTACAGCAACTACAGAATGACCAGCAGCGGGAGCTTTTGCGGGCTACTATAGAGGGGCAAGAACGAGAACGGGAGCGCTTAGCCAAGGAATTGCATGACGGTTTTGGTTCGCTCCTTTCAGGTTTACGCTTCCACCTAAAAAACCAATTGCGTGGAGTAGATAGGCCCTCAAAACAAGCCGATTTTCTCGAGGAGGCTTGTGGCTTACTAGATCAAGGGGTGAATGATTTACGGCGTGTAAGTCACAACTTATTGCCCGTAGCCTTGGCTTCCTCTGGGTTACGAAAGGCACTAGAAACATGGCTGTCTACCGTGAATCAAGAAGACTTTCGCGTACAGCTGATTTGGCGTGCTACGGACAGTAGGAGGTCGCAAGCATTGGAACTAAGCATCTTTCGGATTTTGCAGGAGCTCCTGCACAACACTCATAAACACGCCGATAGCCAAGCGGCGCAAATTGAGGTAGAAGAGGATAGGGAGGGCCTTAGGATAACCTATTCTGATGATGGCTGCGGAGTATCCTTACCCATTGAAGCTCCGGGCTTGGGATTAAAAAACATTGCTAGCCGCGTACAGGCTCTCTCTGGCCAACTAGACTTCCAATCGGCTCCTGGGATGGGTTTCCGGGCCATTATCCAATTTCCTAACAACTAATCTTTTGCGCATGGATCAGATTCGGATTGCCATTGTAGATGACCATACCTTGGTACGCTCGGGGGTCGGTGCAATCTTGGAGAGTGAATCCCGCATGCAAGTAGAATTATCATTGCCCCATGGCCAAGCTTTGCTAGACGCTTGGCAAGAACATTCGCTGGATGTGATCCTACTGGACTTAGAAATGCCCGTACTGGGTGGGCGCGAAACCCTAGAGCGAATCCGTGAAATGGCAGAGGATGTCCGTGTGATCATTTTAACCATGCATGATCATGAAGGATCGATCCTACAAATGATGGAACTTGGGGCCAATGGATACTTAGTGAAAGATGCGGAGCCGGAGGAAGTAATCGAGGCGGTGGTGCAGGTGTATACTTCAGGGTACTATTTCTCAGATCGCGTAGCGCGCGCCATGCTAGGCTCTTTGAAAACCCCGGATCGTCCTAGCCCGGCCCACGATTCTATTGAGGGGTTAAGTCCCAGAGAAGTGGATGTCCTGCGGCTGATTTGCCAGGAGCATACTACCGCTGAAATTGCCGAATCCTTGTTCTTAAGCCCCAAAACCATAGAGGGCTACCGCAAAACCCTCATGGAGAAAACACAAGCCCGCAACATGGCGGGCATGGTATTATTTGCCATCCGCCATGGGTTGATAGAGGTATAGCCAAGGCGCCACTAGAGAATCCTCCGAGGCGACCCTTCCAGCGAAGGTGGTAATCAGTTCTCTTGGATGATACAGACCATACAGGTCTGTGGATTGCTCAAGGATGTTCATGGGATATGGACTTCCCACCCACACCGATGCAAAAATGGGGGGTACCCAGGATCAAAAAAGGTTGATACTCCGTATCCTAAGAATCAGGACAAACCAAATGAATACTGGGGTTGTGTTCCTATGTTGGCGGTGGAAGCTAAGGCCCACTACACAAACCTGTTAATTGTGGAATATCTAGGTCCGGTGCATCAGGATAGCAGACTACGATAGCTATGTACTTAAACCACCTTGTCAGAAAGCCTCATGGGCTTTTGTTGAGTTTCTTTTTAATCATCAGCTTCTCAAGTTTGTGCCAACGAACCGTCACGGGTGTGGTGACTGATGATAAGGGAGACCCACTACCTGGAGTTTCTGTGTTGTTAGTAGGTACTGAGGATAGTGTTACTACTGATTTGGCAGGTAGGTATTCCATCAC
>JBCBHI010000859.1:0-2829 GCA_038525885.1 Bacteroidota bacterium | reverse complement strand
AACAGCCCAATGGAGGCAATAAATACGGCCCAAATGCTGAAGGTGGAAAACAAATTGGCTTCTTGCCGGTCAGCGTAGTAGAGCGCATCCAATCGTTGGTCCATGTATTGGAATTCCACCGGATAGTTGGTGTAAGCCTCCAGGGTACTGGTGAGGTGCTGGTAGGCCTCCGTCTGTTTTTCTGAGTCGAGTTGTACAGAGATATACTGGAAATAGGTCTTGGTTTCTATGAGCACCGGACTAATGGCCAGGTGGAGCGAATGGAGATGAAAATCCTTCACCACCCCAATGACGGTCCGGTAGTTTCGGGGAGAATCATCGGTGAGGGTTTGCCCGATGGCCAGTTCCGGGGTGTAGCCCAAAGCCTCCGCCGCCGTTTCGTTGATGAGGCAATAGCCCATCCCCTCAGTTGGGACTTGCGGTAGCATTCTACCCGCCACCAACTGTAAGTCATACACCTTCAGGAAGTCTGCATCGGCCCGCAGGCGGTAGATGGGCAAGTCATCCGTAGGGTCTCCTCCGGTATCGTCATTGATGATAGTAGCGGACCGCACCTCATGGGGTAAGTTCTGCGAAGTACCCACCTGCACCACGTTCGGGTGCTTAAGCCATTCGTTTTTTATCACCTCATAGTGCTTTCGTATTTCAGGATCCTTTACCTCCAGGGTCACTATTTGGTCTTGGGCAAAGCCCATTTCCTGTTGGTTGATGAACTGAAACTGCTGATACATAATGATGGTGCCGATGACCATGATCATGGATAGTGCATATTGCCCGATGATGATGGCTTGCTGCCCGGAAGAGGCCCGCACCCGTGTGGAAGTGGACTTAAGAGTCTTCAGCGTAGAAATGGCCGAAAGGATAAAGGCCGGGTAACTGCCCGCCAGAATCCCCAGACCCAAGGCTCCGGCCAGGATGATCAGGAGAAACTTGAAATTGAGGTATTGAAGCAGAGAGAGCTCTCGGTTTAGCAGGCGCCCAAACTCAGGTAAGGCAAGGTAGGTGGTTACCAAGGCTACTCCCATAGCCACCACAGCCAGCAATGTAGCCTCTAGGAGGAATTGGAAGATAAGCTGGGGGCGACGCGCCCCTATGGTCTTGCGCAAACCCACCTCCCGGGCGCGGTGCATAGACCGGGCAATGGAAAGGTTGACGTAGTTGAAACAGGCCAGCGCTAGAATGAGAAAGGCGATGCCTTGGAAGATGGCCAACTGCTGGGGATTGCCCTTGTTGTCAAAGTCATTGTTTAGATCGGCCCGCATGTGCATATCCGTCATGGGCAGAAAGTGGTAGGAGAGAGCCGTTCGGTCCTCTATCCAATGCGTCTTGATCAGGTACGCCATTTTGCGTTGCAACACCTCTACCCGGGCCTCTGGGCGCGCCTTGAAGTAAGTTTGGTAGTTGCTGCCGTCCCATCTCTCCTTCTCAAACTCGGACAGATATCCAGGATGAGACTGAAGGTTGATCAGATAATCAAACTGAAAGGTGCTATGGCTGGGAGGATCTTCTACAATCCCGGAGATGAGATAGGGCTCTCCCTTCACGGTAATGAAGTTCCCCAGCTGGGTGTAGGGATTCCCCAATTTACTGGCCAGGGATAAGGTAAGCACAATGCTTTTTGGGTGAGACATCGCAGTGACCGCCTCACCCTGCAAAAAGGCAGGATGAGAGAATACCCGGAAGAAAGAGGTATCCACCCACAGGCCTTGCTCTAAGAGGTAACCCGTTTTGTCCGTTCCCAGTAGGAGAGAGGCATTCTTTATGGTAGTGGCCTGCTGTATTTCAGGATAATTGGCTACCAACGTGGAGGCAAGCTGGGCAGGAGTTACCGCATACAAGTCACTGCCCATATAGGTGTCCCCGGGGGCATGTTCGTATACCAGGTAAATATCCTCCACATCATCATAGAAGCGGTCATAGCTGCGCTCATGATCCACAAACAGGTAGATAATGAGGAAGCAACAAAGTCCCATGGATAGGCCCGCCAGGTTGATGAGCGAGTATTTACGCTCCTGTACCAAATTTCGCCAACTCACTTTGAGGTAGTTCCTGGGCATACCACCGCCCAGTAGCTGAGTTGCTTGCGGGATGTTTTTCAGAATACCCGGCCGGAACAAATAGAATATTTCCTTGTAAAGCAGCCGGTTCGCCTTGGCGGGACCGAATTGTTTGACGTTGCGGGCGTAGAACTCTACCAAGTCTCCCTCTAAGAAAGGGAAAAGGTCTCTACGGCAAAATACCTTGAGTAGCCGGAAGGGAAGTTGCGGAGGGTGGGGCATAGCCTTAAATTATTTGAGATTGAGAAAGACCTGTGGTAGCGCTCCCCATAGCTTGTTGCGGGCTTCACGGGTTTGATCTAGCGCTTGTTTTCCACTTAAAGTGACCTTGAAGTACAGTTTGGGTCGTCCGGCCCGGATCTCCGTACCGTCCCCCGTGCTCGATTCCAGCATTCCTTTCTTCTCCAACCGCTTGAGCGTGGCCTGTAGCGCCCCTACGGTTACCTGTCTGCCTAGCTGTTCCTCTATTTCATCACGGATAGTGACCCCGTACGCATTTCCATATAAGATGCCCACCGTCAGCAGTACAATCTCTTCAAACTCACCCAGTTGATATGGCTTCATATATAAATACTATGATGTAGTATTTACAAGTGTAGTGATTTTATTAAACACTACAAAGTAGTGTTTATGGTTTATTGCTTTCTATCCTTATTACTTCCGTTGAGTTCTCCGGTCTTTCTGGAGCGAGTGTCCGCTCGTTTCACCACCATAGTCGAGCGTCTCGCTCGAATGAAGTCCATTTCAGTAAAGTGATACCCCTACTTCCTTT
>JBCBHI010000858.1:0-2830 GCA_038525885.1 Bacteroidota bacterium | reverse complement strand
TCACAACGAAAGTAGGTCCTTGGCTAGGTGGGTGCTGTCTGTTGTGGCGGAGGGTTGTATTCTTTATCCACCGAAGTCTGCGCGGCACTGTAGGGCGTGGGCTCGTATTTCCCTTCTGGCTTCCCGCTTCTACACTTAAAAATACCAAACTGGGGGACTTGTCCCATGCTCATGCGAAAAGGACCTTTGTGGCTAATTGGTGGATTTCCGTCACAACAGACAGCACCCACCTAGCCAAGGACCTACTTTCGTTGTGAGAATATTGGGATTTCACGTGTCCAAAAGCTTAGCGGCTTTTTCAAGTGCCATTGGGTTGCTTTGTTCGCCTTTGTGGGGGCAAAATCTAGATGCTATAGGTAAAGGGGACGCCCTTTCGGTTAGTGGGGGAGTAGCTATCAACCAAATTGTATACGCCATGTCTGGCATGGAGCAGCGCCGGCAACCCTATTCCTTCTACGCTAGTGGCAACCTGAGTCTGAGCCTGTATGGGTGGAGCGTACCGTTGTCCTTTTCCTACAGCAACCAGCAGTTCTCGTTTCAGCAGCCTTTCAACCAGTACTCACTCCACCCAACTTACAAGTGGATCACGGGTCACTTTGGGTACAATAGCATGAGCTTTTCGCCTTACACCCTGGCCGGGCATACCTTTCTGGGAGCTGGCATTGATGCCAATCCTGGAAACTGGAACGTGAGTGCGATGTACGGACGCCTGCTGAAGGCAGTGGTGCCGGATAGTACGGCGGGTACAGAGAATGATGCGGCTTTTCAGCGGATGGGCTATGGTTTCAAGGCAGGATACAACCAAAGCGGCCATCAGGTACATCTGATTGTATTTGCAGCGGAAGACGATCCTACGTCTATCCCGATTATACCGGAAACCAACGAATTGCTGCCCCAGCAAAATCTGGTAGTGAGCTTGGGTGGTGCCACTCAACTATTCTCTTCCCTCACACTTAATGCCGAGTATGCCATCAGCGGAATTACTCGTGATATCCGCAGCCCGGAAAGCACCGGGAACAATGCCTATTCTTTCTTCGGTATCTGGGGACCCGTGTACACCCAGCGGGTGACTTCGGCTTACTATGATGCCTTCAAGTCAGGGCTTACCTATCAGGGTAAGGCCTTTTCAGTAGGGGCAGCCTACGAACGGATAGACCCGGGGTACCGTACTCTGGGAGCCTATTACTTCAATAACGACCTGGAAAATACCACTCTCAACGGGGCTACTGCCTTCTGGGGGGGTAGGATCAACGTTTCGGGGAATGTAGGACGCCAGCGAGATGACTTGAATGAAGAGAAAACCAGCTCACTCCGTCGTACGGTGGGGTCAATCAATGTAGGCGTAGCCGCTAGCGAACGGGTAAATATCTCCGGTAGCTACAGCAACTTTACTACGTTTACCAACATTCGCTCCCAGTTTGTAGACATAAACCAGCTAACCCCATTTGATAATCTGGATACACTCAATTTCACCCAGATATCCCAGAACGCATCCTTGAATGCCAGTTTCGTTTTGAGTGCGGCGGAAGAGAGCAGGCAAAACCTGAGTGTGAGCATGTCCTTCCAGGATGCAGCAGATGAGCAAGGAGGTGTGGAGCAGGCCAGCGGTTCCCAATTCTACACGGCCAATGCGGCCTACAGTGTGAGCTTACCGGCGCAGAACCTAAACGGTTCGGCTTCCATGAACTATAACCAGAATATTGCCGGTGAGACTACCACGATTACTCTGGGCCCCACCGTTTCGGCCAGCACCTCCTTTTTTGAAAAACAGCTGCGCACCAGCCTTTCCACCTCTTGGAATGCCTCCATAAGTGAGAGTACGCTCCTGAATCCGGTATTTAATGTACGGGGGAATGCCAGCTACACCCTGCTGGAAAAACACAATCTGAACTTAAGTCTGGCAGTGGTGAACCGCTCGGGTTCTTCGGAATCAGGAGCGCAGGCCTTCTCGGAATTCACCGGAACGCTGGGCTACAGCTATAATTTTTCTTGGACTCCTCAATTCAAAAAAGCTAATGCGAATTAACACCTTTCATATCAGTTTGCGGTACCTACGTTGGTTTCTTATCATCCTACTGGCCTTCGCCGTTGTGTGGGATATTCTCCACTAGGCGTGGGCTTGGCTCCCTTCGCTTGCTTAGCCGTCAAAATGTAGGCAACTTCTGCCAGAGCCTGGCGGGATGAATGACCCTGCATTGTAAATCTCCTCCTTGGTTAAAGAGGAATGCTGTAGGCGAGGTGGTTTATATCTTCATCGAGATGTAATTCTGGCCAAGCTAAGCTGGTGAAAAGGTCGGTCTTACTTTTCAAAGGCGTTTTTTACCACAGAGGGAACCGAGTAGGCGCAGAGGAATCTGAGATTTTTTAAGGAGTGTAGTAGAATGAATGGCATCCCATTTGCCTGGCAGGGGTAAGGCTGGATATTTCTGTAGGTAGGGAAGCATGCTTCCCTACCTACAGAAATATGGGCCATGTTGATAGTCCCCTATGAGCGCGCAGCGGAATGCCGCCCAGCGGGATGCCGCCCAGCGCTTTTGATGAAATTATACCACGCCTACGAACCACAGATAGCCCTCCTTGGCTGAGGCTCTACGTCTAGCCGATCATTAACCTAAAACCATTTCCTTCCCTTTTGGATTTTCTTCCTTAAGCTCGAAAGAAATAATCCTTCACCCAATTGAGGCTGTCTCAAAAGTGAGCAGCCTCTTTTTGTTTTTATGTGTTCTTGGTTGTGGGTAAGTATTGAGTTGATAGATAGGGTTAGGGGCTTAGAATTGGTATTTTAGGTCATGCCAAGAAGTAGAAAAGATCCTCGGTTTAAGCCCTATGT
>JBCBHI010000857.1:0-2831 GCA_038525885.1 Bacteroidota bacterium | reverse complement strand
GGATCAAATATGATGTCTCCTACCTGCCTAGGATATGGGCTCTCAGAGGGGCCTTCCTTTTGGTCCTCATTCGAGGAGGATGTGGACGATTCAGAGACCGATTGGCTACAGGATATACCCGAAACCAAAATGGCAAAACAACAGGCTATGGACAGTTTTATGTGGGTTCTGGTAAGACTCATGGTGCGCTATGGTATCGTAACATCGACATCCATACAGAGCCGCATTATAAGAACGATTGGGTCACCACACAACAAAAAATGTCACTGAAATGACAATTTTCCAACTGCCAAATTCGTCGCGATAAATCGATTCTTTGGCTTCCATCAAAATCGGTAAAACAATGACACAGAACCATTGTAAAATCGCATTATTACATCCTGTGATTTTCTTATGAATATCTGATCACTGGTAAAGTCCTAAGTCGGCCTTGGTTTTTAAGGCTGCCCTTAGGCACAAAGCTTTTTCACAACCAGAGTGGCCCGAGAGTTTGATTTTATTCCGAGCTTTAGGCGAATAACTCAAGCGCCCATCCCCAACCCTGATTAACCACCCAACATGAAAAACCTAGCCTACGCCGTCATCGGCATCGGGGGCGTCATCGCCCTTCTCGTAGTAGCCGAAAACATCCTCATCCCCCTGGTCTACGGTTTGGTGCTGTGGTTCCTCAGCCGGTACTTCAAAAACCTCCTCAACCGGATACCCTTCATCCAGAAGCGGGTCCCCAATTTGCTTGTCAATGCCCTGGTCTTTGGCCTCGTATTCATGGCCCTTACCTTCATCTCTGGGCTCATTACTACCAATATCTCCGCTCTCATTGCTAACGGGGAGGTGTATACCAGCAACTTCAATTCGGTCCTTGCTGCGCTCAATGAACGCTTCCACATCGACATCTATCAGCAGATTTTGGACAGCGTTCAGTCCTTCGACTACACCTCCATCCTAGGTGGGGTGGCCGATGGCCTTTCGGGCGCTCTGGGCGATTTCATCATGATCATCCTGTATGCCGCCTTCATTTTCACCGAAGAGGCCAGCCTCTCCAACAAAATCAAGAAGCTGTTCAGCACCACCGAGGGGCACGAGCGGGCTACCTCCATTCTGCGGAAGATCAACGATGCCACCAGCGACTACATCCGGCTAAAGACCTACGTGAGCCTGCTTACGGGCCTGGTTGGCTTTATCTTCCTCAAAATCATGGGCGTGGATGCCGCCTTCTTTTGGGCCTTCCTAATGTTTGCGCTCAACTACATCCCCACCGTAGGTTCCCTCATCGCCACCCTCTTTCCCGCCGTATTTAGCCTCGTACAATTCGGCGAAATCACCCCCTTCATCATCATCCTGGCCGGCCTAGGCATTATCGAGTGGTTTATCGGCAACGTACTAGAGCCCCGGCTTATGGGCAGCTCGCTCAATCTGAGCCCCCTCGTTACCATTCTGGCCCTCATCGTTTGGGGGCAAATCTGGGGCATTACCGGCATGCTACTTAGCACCCCCATCACCGTAGTTATGGTTATTATCTTCTCCCAGTTCCCCGGTACCCGCAGCGTCGCCATTTTGCTCTCCGAAAAGGGAGAAATCAATATAATTGAGGAAGAGGAAACCGTAGCGGAACCTCCCGAAAAGGAAGAAGTGAATGAACCGGAGGAAACCACAAGCTAAACTCCTTTAGTTTTCCAATAGGTCTTGGGTGAAATGAATGGCTGCGTGCAGAGTCGCACCAAAGGAAGTCCCGAGCGGTCCGTAGGCGGGGTATAATTTCATTCAAAACACTTCGTGCTCATAGGGCAATGCGAATAGCTATGGGGCCACCAAGATTTCTGTAGCGGAGAAGTTCCTGAAGGGTGAATTGGTTCGGGCCGCGTAGGTGGGGTCTCGTTGGACATGGAATATCCAAAGATTTCTGTAGGGCGGGAAGCATGCTTCCCGCCCTATAGAAATCTAGCCTCCGCTCCTCTTTTCACGCCACTCAATGACCCACCCCGCCCTTGTTGGTGTTTTAGCGCAGCGGCACCAACAAGTTCCCCCTCCTATTGACCACCCAAACACCCGGAGCCTAGTGGCAAACCTTAGCTCATAGCCAAATACCACTAGCGTTAATTACTCATTTTCAATTTAATCAGGAATCAATCGTGAATTATCATGAAATAGACTGTATATTCAATACATGATCCGATTGCCTGCTCCCTCTGCCCAAGCCCTGATTGCCAAGTTTGACCGCGCACACGAAGATTCTCTGGCCGCTCACCGACTGAACCAAGTGGGCGCACTACTCAATGCCGAAGGCAAAGCCACCCTGGGGCAGGTTTTGGACGAAGTATTCCCGGGTGCGGACCAAACCAAGCGGCTTAACTCGCTTAACAAATGGCGGAGCGAGATAAAAAAGAAAGCCGAAACCCTGGGACTCTCCCTGGAGGTAGTCACCGATAATTACAAAGCCAAGCCTCTGCACGAACGGTGGCTGTGGCTCACCGGGGAGGACCCCAACAAGGCAAAGGTGCTCAAAAGCCTGGCGGAGCTAAAACAACCCAAGTCGGAATTAAAAAGCCGCATAGAACCCCAATACCGCAAGGTGCGGTATTTTGTAAGCTACGCCCACGAGGACCAAAAAGAGGTCAATGAGTTCCTGCACTACTTTGACCAACAAGCCAAGCTAGAAGAGCGCAAGGGCAACCGCTACCGGCTAGAAGCCTGGAAAGACGACCAATTGGTACTGGGGCAGTTTTGGTTTTCGGCCATCCAAGAAGCCATTGCCGCCTGCGATTTTGGCCTCCTTTTGCTTTCGCCCCGCTTCCTCACCAGTGATTTCATACTAGAACATGAGCTTAGCCAGT
>JBCBHI010000856.1:0-2833 GCA_038525885.1 Bacteroidota bacterium | reverse complement strand
TAATACCCAACCCAAAAAGGAGGACGTAATTGGTACTCCAAATGGAAATCATCCACAGAATGGTGCCAATCATGAAGTACATGCCTGCATACACCCACTTAATGAATACCCGGGGTTTGAGCGGTACCCTGAGGAAGGTGAGTAAAAAGAGGGCAAACATTACCAAAGGCACACTTAGAATCATCCAAGCAGCCGGAGTAATGTACGGTACATAAAACTTGATAGAGGCCTGTAGGATGAACCAGGCAATAGTTAATAAGAGAAGTAACACCCGGAAATTCTGGCGCATATCATGCCTGAGCTTGTCTTCGCGGGTGCGAAAAGCTGTAGATAGCAAAGAAACCCCTCTCATTGTAAAAAATAAATGCCCTGCAGGATATCGTCCTGCCGGTACCACTCAACATACAAAAAAGGATGGCTTGGTAAAATGCGCTAAACTGACAGAATAACCTGTGGAAGCTTACTTACCTCTTCTTCAAACCTGCTAAGCAAGCTATTGGGGACTCCCAAAGTTACTTTACAATCCGCTTCAAACTGTTGAGTTTCCACCTTCAAGGGGTATTCATCCATGAGCCGCATCACCTCCTGGGTCTTATCATAGGGGTACTGTAACCTTACAGTAGACCGCATGATGCGCTGCTCTATTTCGGCCTTTTGAAGTGCTTCATGAGCCGCAGTTCGGTAGGCATGTATTAGGCCGCTCACGCCTAGTTTTGTCCCTCCGAAATACCGAATGACCACGACCAAGGCATCCGTTAATCCTGCGGACCGTATTTGTCCTAATATGGGATCGCCAGCAGAATGGTTGGGCTCCCCATCATCATTGGCTCTTACTTGCTCGCCCTTTGGGCCCAATCGCCATGCATAGCAATGATGCCTGGCATCATAGTATTGCTTTCGCAGGCCCTCCAAATGATCCTTTATCTCGGTCTGATTTGTTGCTGGGTAAGCGTGGCTGATAAACTTGCTGCCTTTCTCTTTATAAAATCCCTCTCCTTCGGATGCGATAGAGTGATAGATATCAGATTCTGGTATAGGAATCATTCGATAAAGGTAGGTGATAAATGTTTGGAGGTAGGAAAATGCAAAAAGCCAGGCTCTTCAACCTGGCTTTTATATGATTTTGAGGGGTAACCGAAATTACCGTTCCCGTATGATCTCTACCATAGTTTTAAATATAAACTCAGGATCTTTCTGGCCACTGCCCATGGGTTGTAGAGTTACAAAATACACTCCATCAGGCAATTGACCATTGTCAGCTCCACCGGTACCATCCCATACATTGAGTCCATTGTCATAGTTTGGCACTCTTTTGATCACATCTCCCCAGCGGTTGTAGACTATCAATTCGAAGTCTAGCTGTGACCGAGTTTGGATGAAACTTAAGTTGCCAATCTGAAGGTTATCGTTGATACCGTTATCATCTGGCGAGAATGCCGTAGGGATGAATACGGTGGTATCAGCAGCTACCTGCACTATCAGAGTGAATTCACAACCCAAGGAATCTAGGAAGTCCAATTGGTACTCACTGTCCTCCAGCTCTTCAAAGATGATAGAATAGCCATTGGAATTGAGGGTGGTTATGGCCACATCCTCTTCACGGTAGCTCACATCCAAACCTATCAGATCCACGGTATAAGGAGCGGTACCCCCTACAATATCCAAAATCTGGATACTTCCGGTAAAGGGAAGTCGTCCGGGTTGGTTGCTGGTAGTAATAACTGGGTTGGGTGTGTTCGGATCCGTCTGGAATCTATCAGGAGCACTGATGGTGATATCCTCCTCTTGAGAGCTCGCACATTCTCCACCGCGGCGCAGTTCCACCGTATAGGTGCCTCTGCTCAAATCACGTAAGAAGTATTCACGAGATTCTACATTGGTCTCGATCAAGGTACCATTTAGGAAGATGGACAGGTCATCTGAATTTCCTATTCCTCCACGAATCTCACTCAACACGATCACTCCATCTTCAATATCATCACAGCTCATGTCCGTGGATGTGAATTCGAAGGAAACAGGCTCGAATCCAAATACCTCCACCGTTTGAACATTAGGACAACTGCTTTCTGCATCTCCAGATCTGATGAATATATCATAAGTACCTGGGGCCAGATCCTCTATGAAGAACGGATCATTTTCCACTTGTTGGAAAGGTTGATCCAATGACAGAGAGAAGAAGTAGGGCCCACCGTCACCACGGATGCTATCTACTCTGATTCGCCCGTCGGCTCCGTTTCCAGTACAGCTAGCACTATCCGCTGTGGCATTAAATATCACCAAATCAGGCGCTCCAACATTGAAGACGAAGTCTTGGGTACAACCATTGATATCCTCCACTGTGAACAGGTGATCGCCTCTGCCCAAACCACTGATAGTACTATCGGCATTGAGCGTATAGCCTACACCGTCTACGCGGTAGTTAGTGTAGGGCAAGGAACCTCCAGTGATGCGAGGGATCTTAACCACCCCATCGTTATTGTCACAGGTTGCGGGTTCTACCGTTTCGAACAGAGCTGTAATCTGAATAGGATCCCGTTCTACTACGAATGCAAACACTTGAGTCACACACTCAGGATTATCCGCATCTCTCACAAACAGAGTAATGAACCCGGCAGCCAAGCTATCTCTAATCGGATTATTGATGTTGCCATCAGTAAAGGAACCATCCGTGCTGTATTCATAAGTTCCAGATCCACCGGAAGCAAGTATTTGTACAGAACCCAGGCTCTTGCCAGAACACTCGATGGTATCGAGTACCACAGCTTCGGCAGTGACCGCAGGAGTTCCAACGAAATCAAACGAACCCGATACTATACAACCTTCAGTACCTCCT
>JBCBHI010000855.1:0-2834 GCA_038525885.1 Bacteroidota bacterium | reverse complement strand
GAAAAAAACTATACCTCAAAAGCCCGTTCTACGGTTGGGACTGAAAACCCAACCGTATTTTTTTGGTATAGTTTTTTTCAGAATTTGCTTTTAGGGCCTATTCATTTCGTAATCCGTCGATGGGGTTGAGTCGTAACCCCTTGAATACCTGACTACTTACGGTAAGCAGAGTGAGTAGTATCACTATGCAGGCGGCCTTGAGCAATAAGAGACCAGAAACCGTAGTGGCATAAGCAAAATCAGCCAACCATTGGTTAGCCAGCCATATACTCAAGGGCGTGGCCACCACAAAACACCCCAACAGTAGTACAAAATACCAGCCCACCAGCATTTTGAAGATGGCCTGAGGGTGAGCACCCAGTACTTTGCGTACACTTATCTCCTTCACCTTTTTGATTACGTGGTGGTTTACTAGCCCAAACAGCCCAATGCAAGCCGTAAGGATGGCTAGTGAGGTTAGCCAAAGGAAAAGGCGGTTGAGCCGTTGCTCTCCCAGGTAGCTTTCAGCTAGGCGTTGATCAAGAAACTCATAGGTAAAAGGATACACCGCTTCGGATTCTTCCCAAGTTTGCTGCAAATGAGAAAGGGTAGCTTCCAGGTTTTGTGGGCTTACCCGCAAAGTGAGAGAGTTAGCCGCATCGGGCCAGATGTGAATGACCGTGCCCGTGAGGATTTCGTGTAGGCTTTTGAAGTGGAAATCTTTGACTACCCCAATGATGGTACCGCGTTTTAACGAATCGGCTTCATCTACCCAGGCTTGCCAGTGCAAGGGTTGTCCTACCGCTTCATCAGCGGAAGCATAGCCCAAGTCACCTACCATCGATTCGTTCAGTACAAAGCTACTAGTCACATCAGTAGCTAAATCGGGATTGAGCATACGGCCTGCCAGGAGTTCCATACTCATGGTAGAAAGGTAACGGCCATCGGTACAGAATAAATTGGCGGGTACTGAACGGTCGTCTTCTGGTTTCACCACCAGGTCTCCGGCTACTATGCCACCGGGTGTGCCATAAGACCAGCTAGCCTCTAGTACATTGGGGTGGGCCAAAAAGCGATCGCGCGTAGTTTCAGGATCCTGCCGAAAGGAGGAGGGCATTTCCATCACAATGATACCTTCCTGCTGAAAACCCAGGTCCTTCTGCTGAAGGAATTGGAATTGCTCACGGATGACTAACGAGCTGATGACCAGGCCAATGGTAAGCACAAACTGGACCCCAACCAGGGCTAGCCTAAGATCTACCTTCCGTCCGCTGGTTGCCAGTTGGTTTTCTATACCACGAATGATAGCAATGGGCTTGAATTGGGAAAGTAACAAAGCAGGATAGGCTCCCGCCATGATGCCAAGCCCTAGTATGCTTGCCAGCAGAAGGGTGATGTTTTCTACCGTGAATATCACTTGCAGCGACAAGGGTTTGGCTGTAAACTGCGCGAAAGAGGGGAGTAGTAAGCCGATTAGTCCTAAACTAATGGCGGCGGAGACCAAGGCCAGCAGTACGGACTCCATAGTGAATTGGGTGATTAATTGATGACGGCGTGCCCCGTTAAATTTCCTGACGCCCACTTCCTTGGCTCGGTTAAGTGCCTGGGCGGTGCTCAGGTTGATGAAGTTGAGCAGGGCAATTAGCAAGATGATCCCTCCGGCTACCGACAGAAAACCAATAGAACGCTGATTGCCAGCATCTACCATATCCCATTCCAATCCAGCAGCGGTTAGGTGAATGTCTCGGACATTGGTTAATTGAGATTCGTATTTGTAGCCTAATGGCTCCACGATGGAGTTGGCCACTTGGTCCACGTAGGCATTAAACTTGGCTTCGAAGGCTACGGGGTCCGCCCCGGGATTTAGCTCCACATAAGTGAGCCACTGCTGCCAGCTCCAGCTGCCCATTCGCTGCTCAGATATGAACTGCAACAGCGTAGCATGAGAAAAGATGTAGTCTAGTTTTAGGTGTGACTGGCTGGGAAGGTCTTTGAAAACCCCGGCTACCTTGGATTCTGCCCGACCCACCCGTAAGGCCAAGTCCTGGTAGCCCACGTCACCGAAAAACTTGCGAAAAGTACTTTCCGATAGGTATACCATATTCGCCTCGGCTGTTTGGTCTAAGGAGCCAAATACCAGCTCTAGGTCTAGGATTCTAAAGGCATCGGCATCAGCAAACATGCCATTCTCTTCCTGAAAAACCTCTTCTTCAATCTGAAATAGCGAGCCACCAAAGTCAAACATGGTCTGGCCTACGCGCTTTACTTCGGGAAACTCATCTCGTAATGCCGTGGCGTACATAGGGGGCACCATGGCTATGGGCCTTACGGATCCATCATCTATGCCATACCGTATGTTCGTTACCCGAAACTTTTGTTCTGCTTCCGCAATGTGTAGGTCAAAGCCGCGCTCGTAGGCCACATAGAGGCCAATGAGCCCTACCGAGACCATACCGGTAATCAGCCCTACGAGGTGAATGGCCGTAGTCACTTTTCGCTTGTGCATGCCTCGGGCACTGCTTCTTACATAATGTGCTAACATAGTCCTTGAGTTTTGAGTAATGGATTGAAAAATTGACCCCACAACGGACAGGCGAAGCAGCAGGAGCACGTCAGCCACGTATTTGCGGCGGGCTTTCTTGAGGCCCAGCGCTTCACAATTGCGCTCGAAATACTCATACAAGTCGCCTTCCAGGGCTTCCATGTGGCGAGCATGGCAGTACCAGCGGAAAAACCGCTCGGCCCATCGGGGTGGTTGTTGTTGCAGATCACTCATGTACTTAGCTTGGGTATGAGGTGATACATGGCGTTTCGCTGCTCGTAGATGTTCCTTAGTATGGACTCTCCTGTAGCCG
>JBCBHI010000854.1:0-2834 GCA_038525885.1 Bacteroidota bacterium | reverse complement strand
ACTGTATTAAGGTTGAGTCAGAAAAATTGACTGTATTTTAGTATAGCTCAGGGTTTTGCTTCACGTGTCTTATCCTTAGAACTACTAATGTTTCCTCTTCAATCATATAGGTGATCCGAAAGCTATGTGTTTCAAAGGCTCGAAAATTCCCATCATTTGACTTTCTGAATTTGTCCTTTGGGAACCGTTCAGGACTTTGGCAGGCTTTTTCAATATTTTCTAGAATGGCGGTTTCAACCATCAAGGCGTTCTGGTAGGAATTCTGGCTTATCCAAACCAAGGCATTTTCTAGATCCTTAATTGCTTCCTCATCCCACTCGATAGTCATCGCCATGACTGTATTCGGGCAATTGCTTCATCATGGCTAATTGATTTACCTTGTTTTCTCCGATTCAAAGCCTTGTCCAAATCCTGGTTGTATTCTTCTAGCGTCTGGCTTTCAAGATTGGAGAACCATGATTCTGCACGTGACACTTTGGCCTCATCCCACTGCATTATCTGTTCAATCAAAGCATACTTCCTCGCTTTCAGGTTCCCTACTTTTTCTTCCATAATTCAATATAACGAAAATCAAGATGAATGGATCTTACCTAAACTAGAAGGGGGGATTTCTCGAGTTGTGTTTCTCGCAGAGACGCAGAGGATTTCGCAGAGGGAGGAAGAAAGTGTGAGTGTGAGCGCGAGTAGAGAGGGGTATAAGGGACAAGGATTGCTTGCATTGGTTCATTAACTCATCGTCTCATTAGCTCATCCCATTCATTGTCACATTTCCGAATTTGCACATTGCCTAATTAGCTTATCGTATTGATATACCGCGCTATTAAATATTTTTCGGTCTGAATGTGTCCCCGGGCTCCTTTCCCCGTCATAGGGGTGAAACAAAACAAAAGGAGTCATGAGCAGAGTACACGTAATGATGAATGTGGAGAGCCTTGAGGGAGCACGGGCCTTCTACGAAAACTTGTTCGGGACCGCACCCACCAAGGTGAAGCCTGACTACATCCAATGGAAACTGGACAACCCCTCGCTGAACCTGAGCATGAAGAGCAACCCGGATCTTCCGTATGGCGTTGACCATGTAGGGCTGGAGGCCTCCAATGAGGAGGAGCTAGCCACCCTAAGCAGCCGGGTAGAACCTAGCCCATCTGCTTGCTGCGAGGGAGGGGAAACGGTATGCTGTTATGCTAAGAGCGACAAGGTATGGACAACCGACCCTGCGGGCCTGAAGTGGGAAATATTTTTCACACACGGTGACCACCCCACGTACCGAGGTACTCCAGAAACTGAACTAGCGACTGCCGATGAAGTCCACCTGTGAGCAAGTATTCCCGGTGTTTGAGGCGTTCCGCGAGGAGCTAGAACGCTACATCCGCCGGAAAGTAGGCAACGATACCGTAGCCGAGGACCTCACGGGGTCCTTGGCCTTGCGGCTTTATGACCACTGCGAAAAGCTACCTGAAGTGCAAAACGTGCGGGCCTGGCTGTACCGCCTGGCGCACAATGCGGCTATGGACTACCACCGGGAACAGGTGCGCACTCAGGAGGCCAATCAGGAATGGGGCACGGCATTAGACCCTGAGCTTAACACGGCCTCTGAGCAATGTGCAGTCCGCTTGCTGGAGGAGTTGCCCGATAGCTACCGGGTACCCCTTAAATTGTCGGACCTCGACGGCGTCTCGCAAAAGGATATTGCCCAAAGGCTAAACCTCAACTATAGCACGGTGAAAATGCGGGTACAACGGGGCCGAGAAAAGCTGAAGGCAATGCTGATTGACTGTATGGAACACGATAAGCTACCCAAAGACCTAAGCTGCAACAACACCGATGAGTGTGCGGACTGCTAGCAAGTGGATCACCTTATCTGAAAGCACCTCTCCACTTCCTACACGGCTCCCCTTTATGATGGCGGATATCAAATAATCACGGTTGGTTTTCAATTGGAACCCTACGGATAAAAAAGTAGCCGTTTTGGGGTACGTCTTTGGTTTTTCTTAGCGGGTAGAGACAGGGTTCAAGGCAGGGCTTGCTCTTGAATTCTCTTAATTCTAAACCAACCTGTATTCCAGATGAAAAACGTACTGAGAAAAGTTTCTGCTACTAAGCTGTGGACCTTGCTGCTGTTTGGAGTGGCCTCCACGGTAAGCTATCAGCCAGCTAATGCAGAAAGCGAAATCCTGCTACCCCATGTAACATCGTACGGTGCTTTTACTTGGGGGGAATGGCCATGCCAAACATTCACCCGGTGCGATACGGGACAGGAGTTCAACGTAGAGAATACCTTTACGGTCTTTCCAGGTTTCTTGTATAAGGTAACCTTCTTTGGTACTGCTACCCAATGCCCCGGGGCGTTCCGCGTGGCCCATGTTGAGCTTGTGCCTCGTTCTGAATGTCCTTCGGACTGGTAAAGTGAACCTTTCAAAGCCATCTCCTACACCAGGGGATGGCTATGGGGAAATACTTCGATATCTGTCGGCCAAGACCCACCGCCCATATACTACCTTACCGATTTCACCGGATAACTCGCCCCTTTAACCTCTTACCAACTCATCTTTTTCGGTAACTTTGCGGCCCCTATTCGTTGTATACCCGTGAAGATTCGCGATTTCCTCAACATCTACGTCCATGACGGACTAGTGGGCACGCTGGCACAGGCCATCAAGCCCAACGAAACCAAGCAGTTACAAGTAAAAGGTCTAACCGGCAGTCTGGATTCGGTAGTAGCCGCAGCCGCGTATGCCATCAATAAACAGACGCATCTGTTTGTGATGCACGACAAGGAGGAGGCAGCTTACTTCCAGAACGACCTCCTTAGTTTGCAGTACGTTCTGGAGGTC